>NZ_JBASOH010000057.1:0-16430 GCF_049658005.1 Azovibrio sp.
GTCCTGGCGCGGGTCGGCGGTGTAGAGGCCGGGCTGGTCGGTGAGGATGATCAGGGCATCGGCTTCCACCAGATTGGCGACCAGGGCGCCCAGGGTGTCGTTGTCGCCGAACTTGATCTCGTCGGTGACCACGGTGTCGTTTTCGTTGATGATCGGCACCACCCCCAGTGCCAGCAGGGTGTGGAGGGTGGAGCGGGCGTTCAGGTAGCGTTTCCTGTCTGCCAGGTCATCGTGGGTGAGCAGGATCTGGGCGGTATGGATCTGATGCTGGCCGAAGGCTTCCTGGTAGATCTGGGCCAGGCCCATCTGGCCCACGGCGGCGCAGGCCTGCAGTTCATGCACCTCATGCGGCCGGCTTTCCCAGCCCAGGCGCTGCATGCCGCAGGCGATGGCACCGGAGGATACCAGCAGCACCTGCTGGCCGGTGGCGCGCAGGCCGGCGATCTGCCGGGCCCAGGTCTGGATGGCGGCATGGTCGATGCCGGTGCCGTTGTTCGTGATCAGGGCGGAGCCCACCTTGACGACGAGGCGGCGGGCTTGGGCGAGGGGCGTGGCGGGGGTCATTCCTGCTCGGGGCCGGGGGCGGCGCCATCTTCGTCCTCGTCTTCGTCTTCCAGGGGCAGGGCCGGGGCCATCTGCTCCAGGGTTTCCATGAGGGCGTAGGTGATTTCCCGGCAGCCTTCGCCGGAGATCGCGGCGATGGCGTAATGGGGGCCATTGAAACCGGACGCCTCGCGGTAGGCCTCGAGGAAGGCGTCCACCCGTTCCTGACGCTCCGCCTCGGGGATCAGGTCGATCTTGTTGAGCAGCAGCCAGCGGGGTTTGACGAGCAGGTCCGGGTCATACTTGCCCAGTTCTTCGACGATGGCGATGGCGTCATGGACCGGATCGGCTTCCGGGTCGAAGGGGGCCAGATCCACGAGGTGCAGCAGGATGCGGGTGCGTTGCAGGTGCTTCAGGAAGCGGATGCCGAGGCCGGCGCCATCGGCCGCGCCTTCGATCAGGCCGGGAACGTCGGCGATCACGAAGGAGCGGTTGTCATCGACGCGCACCACGCCCAGGTTGGGGTGCATGGTGGTGAAGGGGTAGTCGGCCACCTTGGGGCGGGCGGCGGAGACGGCGCGGATGAAGGTGCTCTTGCCCGCATTGGGAAGGCCGAGCAGGCCCACGTCGGCCAGCACCCGCAGTTCCATGCGCAGCTCGAATTCCTGGCCTGCCTCGCCCTTGGTGCACTTGCGCGGCGCCCGGTTGGTGCTGGACTTGAAATGGAGGTTGCCCAGGCCGCCCTTGCCGCCCTGGGCCAGCAACACCTTCATGCCGTCCTGGGGCAGGTCGGCCAGCATCTCTTCGGTGTTCAGGTCGTAGATCACCGTGCCCACCGGGACGCGCATGACCACGTCTTCCCCGGCGGCGCCGTAGCAGTCGGAGCCGCGGCCATTCTCGCCGCGCCGGGCCAGAATCTTGCGGGTGTAGCGGTAATCCACCAGGGTGTTCAGGTTGCGGTCGGCCAGCACATAGATGCTGCCGCCCTTGCCGCCGTCGCCGCCATCGGGGCCGCCCATGGGGATGTATTTTTCGCGGCGGAACGAAGCGACTCCGTTGCCACCGTCGCCGGCCTTGACATAGATCTTCGCTTCGTCGATGAATTTCATGAGACTTTCCTACAAACTAAAAAAGCCCTATCCGGGGATAGGGCTTTGCAATCCCGGGCGCCGATTATTCGGCGGCTGGGACGATGCTGACCGTGCGACGGTTTCTGGCGCCCTTGATGGCGAACTGAACCGTGCCGGTGGTCTTGGCGAACAGGGTGTGATCCTTGCCGATGCCGACGCCTTCGCCGGCATGGAACTCGGTGCCGCGCTGACGCACGATGATGTTGCCCGCCAGAACGAACTGACCGCCGTAGCGCTTGACGCCCAGGCGTTTTGATTCTGAGTCGCGGCCGTTACGAGAACTGCCGCCAGCTTTTTTGTGTGCCATTTATTTGCTCCTTGATCCCGATCAGGCCGCGATCGCGTCGATGCGCAGCTCGGTATAGTTCTGGCGATGCCCCTGGTGCTTCTGGTAGTGCTTGCGACGGCGCATCTTGAAAATCTTGATCTTGTCGTGCCGGCCGTGGGAAACCACGGTGCACTTCACGGCTGCCCCGGGAACCAGGGGGGCGCCGACTTTCACGCTCTCGCCTTCGCCTACCATCAGGACCTGGTCAAGGGTGATTTCTGCGCCAACGTCTGCCGGTATCTGTTCTACTTTAAGTTTTTGACCTGCGCAAACACGATACTGTTTGCCACCGGTTTTTATGACCGCGTACATGTTGGAACTCCAAAGAACTGCATAAAAGGACCCGCGATTATACAGATTTGATGCGTCGGGTCAATGGCTTGGTTGCACCGCATGGATCGGGGCTTCTCCGGGGAGCCCTTGGTGTTGCCATGTGGTGTTGCCATGGTTTGACAGGGCAACTGGATACTCCTGACAATCCCGCTCTTTGAACGGCGAGGTCAGGCGAGGATATGGTCAAGGGAAGTTCGTCCCGCCGTTTCGGCCACCTGTTGATCAGCGGCCTGATTTTTCTGGCGGCATGCCTGGGCTTTGCGCACCTCTGGTCGGTGCGGGTGGAGACGGCTTTGGGGCAGGCGCGCCAAAGCATGCAGGCCGTTGCTGCGGATGTGGAGGCCATGGCCCATGCCGCAGTGACGGGGGTCCAGATCCTGCGCACGGCGGCCGAAGAGGGCCTGGCCGCCCATGGTGCCGGGGGACATGCGGCAGCCTGGGCGGCAGTGGTGCCGCGCGACACTGCTTCCGGCCCCGGTTTCAGTACCTGGTACGGCCCGGAACTGGCGGCCAGGCGCCGGGCCTGTTATCTGTTTGGCACGGGGCTGCTGCCGGAGGCCGGGAGCGAACGGGCAAACGAAATTGAAGTGGCATTCGCCTTGAATGGGCTGATGGCCGACCTGCACGAACGAATTCCCCCGGCCGCCTGGATTTACTACACCTCGGCCCAGAAATTCACCTGTCTGCATCCTTATGCCCGTGTTGCCGGCAGTCTCGCCTGGAGCGAGGACTTTTTGCGCCATCCGGTGTTTGCGGACTCCGGGCCGGAGCGCAATCCCGGGCGCGCCATCCGCTGGCTGGAGGCCTACCTGGATCAGGCGGGCCAGGGGCTGATGACGTCGGTGGTGGCGCCCATCTATGACCCGCATGGGCAATTCCGGGCCATCGTGGCCCTGGATTTCACCTTGAGTTCCCTGAGCGGCTATCTGGAATCGGCGGCGCGTGATGCCGGGCGCCTCCTGGTCGTCAATCAGGAGGATCAGGTGCTGGTGTCGTTCCCGGCGCTGGATGGACCGCGGCTCTGGAGCTTGTCCGAGGTGTTGCCAGAAAAACTTGCCGCCGAGGCGCTACAGGCCGTGCCTTCCGGTGAGTGCCGGGCCCATGGCCGCTGGCGCGCTTGCCGTGTGAATCTGCAGGAGGCGCCCTGGCGCCTGGTGCGCCTGGTGGATGCCCGGCAACTGGGCTGGCAGCAGCTGGCGGACATGAAGGTGGAAATTGCCGGCATGGTCCTGTTGCTGTTGTTGCTGATTACCGTGGAGCGGCGCCGCCAACTGGCCGAGATCATGAAAGAAGGGGGCGAGCGTTACCGGCGCATCGTCGAGGGGTCGGAGCAGGGTTTCTGGGACTGGAACATCATGGCCCGCAAGTTTTCCGCCAGTGCCCGTTTTGATGCCATCCTTGCCTATGCGCCCGGGGCTTCGCCGCTGCGCAGCGGCGAGTGGTTGCGCCAGGTCCATCCCGATGACCAGGAAGCGGTGCGCCGGGCCATCCGCCACCATCTGCTGGGGCGGGAGTTGTCCCTGCAGATCGAATTCCGGGCCCGGGCCCGGGGCGGGCAATGGAAATGGCTGCTGGCCCAGGGCCGCATCGTCGAGCGGGACGGTGGGAAGGACCGGGGGCGGCCACTGATGATGTCCGGCACCCTGACCGATGTGTCCAGGCGCAAGCAGGCCGAAGCCGATCTGATTGCCGCCAAGCAGGTGGCCGAGGCGGCCAACGTGGCCAAATCCCGCTTCCTGGCCTCCGCCAGTCACGACCTGCGCCAACCGCTGCAGGCCAGCAATCTGTTCATCTCGGCCCTGGCGCGCACGCCGTTGAATGAGGAGCAGCAGAAGATTGCCCATAATCTGGGCCTGGCCACCAAGGCCCTGGGGGAACTGCTCGATGCCCTCCTTGACATTTCCAAGCTGGATGCCGGGGTGGTGACGCCGCAGCTGGCGCCGGTGGAAATCTACGAGATCTTCCAGCGCATCGAGAGCGAGTTTGCCTCCCTGGCCATGGAAAAGGAGCTGCGCTTCAAGCTCTTTTTTCCCTCTCATCCCCTGGTATTCGAGACGGACCTGGGCTTGCTCATGGGCCTGCTGCGCAATCTGATCGGCAATGCCATCCGCTACACCGAATGGGGCGGGGTGCTGGTGGGGACGCGTCTGCGCCGGGGCCGCCTGGTGATCCAGGTGTGGGATACCGGCATCGGCATCAAGGAGGATGACCTGCCGCGCATCTACGAGGAGTTTTATCAGGTGGACAATCCCCAGCGCGAGCGGATCAGGGGGCTCGGCCTGGGGCTTTCCATCGTGCGGCGCATGGCGAGCCTGCTGGGCTATCGTCTGGATTGCCTGTCGCGTTACGGGCGGGGCACGGTTTTCGAGATCAGCATCCCGCTGCAGGAAGGGGCGAGCCCTGGCGCAGCGCGGGGCGGCAAGTCACGGGCTCAGGTCAATTTCCAGGTGCTGCGCGGCGCCCGCTGCGTGCTGGTCGAGGACGATAGCCTGGTGGCCCGTGCGCTCGAATCCTGGCTGGAGAGCCATGGCATGCGCCTGCAGCATTTTCCTGACGGAGACAGTGCCCTGAAGGACCCGCACATCACCGAGGCCGATTTTTATGTGACCGACTTTCGTCTGCCGGGAGGGTTGAGCGGCATCGAACTGCTCGACGCCATCCGCCAGCGCCGGGGCGGGCCGATCCGGGCCCTGATCGTTACCGGCGATACTTCCATCGAGCAGATCGACGCGTTTGCAGTGGCGGGCTGGCCCGTGCTGCACAAGCCTGTTGAACCTCTGCTGCTGCTGGAGCGCATGGCCATGATGTGGCGGGATGACGGGCCGGAGGAGGGCGTGGCTCCAGGATTCACAGGGTCAGACCCGGCGTCCGACCCGTGATTTCAGCTCCGTGCTTCCAGGGGCGTGAGTTCCAGACCGTTGGCACCCATCTGGATCTGTCCGGCGCCGTGGTCGCCCACCACCCGGTAACGCTGGGTGCCAAAGAGGACTTCCACCCCTTCGTGCAGGGTTTCCTCGGCGGTGACCCGGGCTTCCTGCGCCAGGGCAATCTTGTCGGCCAGATCCTTTTCTGCTTCCCGCAGCCGGGCGATTTCCCCGGAGAGGGAGAGGGCGGTATGGCGGGCTTTGTCGATGACCTCCGGGCCCAGCCGCCCTGGGTTATGACCGGCAAAGTCGAGCAGCTTGCTGATTTCCAGCAACTGCGTTTCCTGAGCGTCGCGCTGCTCGGCCAGCGCTTTGGCTTCCTTCTGCAGGGAAGGATTGACGCCGATGTGGCAGGCGGTGGTGATGCGGTTGGGGGCGCCCAGCACCCGGGCGGTGATGGAAAGCATGGCCTGGATCCGGCCACCGACGATGTGGCCGCGCCTGGCCTTGCCCACCTTGATGTGCTGGCCGGCCGTCAGTTCGCACTGCATGGCCATGTCGTTGATGAAGATATTGTTCCCGGCTTCAATGCGAGCCTTCTGGGCGTAGGCGGCATGGAAATCATGGCCGCAGCGCAAGGTGTAGTCGCTGCCGCCCTTCTGGTCGATGCTGCCCAGGACACCGCCCCTGATGACGATGCTGCCGCCGGCTTCGAGGTGGGCGTTTTCCACCACCCCGCCCACCTCGATGTCGCCGCTCACCTTGACCGTCATGCCGGCACAAACATCGCCCTTGATCACGACGCTGCCATCGAAGTCGATGTTGCCGCTGGCCATGTTCACGGCCGGCACGGTAAAGACGGGCTCGACGATGACCCCGTTTTTGACGACGACCGGCTGGCCGGTCTGGGTGGCCAGCAGCAAATCCGGGTTGTCGGGGCTGGGGGCTGCGCCGGTGAGCTGGGGCGCATACATCACCTCCTTGCCGGGTCTGGGCGCAACCGGCACCCCCTGCACGGTTATGCCGGGGGTGCCGGTCGTGGCCCGGTGGCGCAACATCAGGGGGTCTTTGGCGCGGACGACCATGATCTCGCCCAGGTCGCGGTAGTCGATCTGCCCCGCTTTGTTCTCCTGCGGCACCCGGGCCCGCATGTCGGGAATCAGGCTCTCGAAGTAGCCGTCTTTGCCATGGACCGGGGGCGTGCCACGGGCAATGGTCAGGGCGGTGGCATGGCCTGCAGCAATCGCCTGATTGACCTCGTCGAGCAAAATGCCATCGGTCACGCCCTTTTCCGCCAGGGCGGCGAGGATCTGGTTCTTGGTGATGGGCGCCCCCCCTTGGGCCGGGGTGATGTCCAGGGTGGCCGCCATGTCGTCCTGGGAAATCCGGATCTCCAGACGGGCATCGACGCACTCGGCCAGACGCAGGGCCGTCACGCTCCGGCCCGAGTTGTACTGGCTGATCAGCTGGGTGACTGCCGTGGGCAGATAGCACAGGCCACCATAGCCTGATCCGGCCAGGTGCCGGGTCAGCCAGGTTGCGTCGATGGGCCGGCTTCCGGCCTGGGGGATGACGCTGGCGAGCAGGGCCTTGCCCTCCTCATCCATCTCGAGGATCAGCCCTGCGCCTTGCGGTATTGCCTTATCCATGTTTCCTCCTCGCGGCGTCCTCGCCGGCGCCTTTACCCCGCTAGGTTAGCAAGGATTCGCCAGCGCTGTCGTTCCCCCTTTTGCATTTGTCCTGCCTGGGGAATGGCCTGGCGAGTTCAAATTTGGAGGGCAACACCGAGCGAAGGTAAAGTGTGGCGATGGAAAAGAACGATGGCCACATGAGTTGTGACGCGCGGACGAGGATGCCGTGGGGTTTCGAGCGCGCCGAGCTCGATGCCGTGGCCACTCGATGCCGTGGCCACTTGATACGTGGCCACTTGATACGTGGCTCTTCCGGACGGTCCATGTCAGAATCCTGCGACGGCCTTGAACCTTCACCCTCACCCTGAACCTGTCTTACCTGGAACTTGAAACCGCCCCATGCTGATCCGCCTCGTCTCCGTCCTGCTGCCCATCTTTGCCATCGTCAGCGTCGGCTATCTCTATGCCCGCCGCTGCCAGCCCGACATGAACGCCACCAACAACGTGAACATGGATGTGTTCGTGCCCGCCCTGGTGTTCTACGCCCTGGCCGGCAAACCCTTCGACCTGGGCAGCTACGCGCCCCTGGCCCTGGGAGGGCTCGTGGTGCTGCTCGGTAGTGGCCTGCTAGCCTGGCCCGTGGCCCGGCTGCTCGGCTATCCGAGCAAGACCTTCATCCCGCCCATGATATTCAACAACTCGGGCAACATCGGCCTGCCCCTGGCGGTGCTGGCCTGGGGCGAGGCCGCCCTGCCGGCGGCCATCGTCTTGTTCATGGTGGGAAACATCCTGCATTTTTCCCTGGGCGCCCGCTGGCTCAACCCCCGCGCCCGGCTGCTGCAGCTCTGGCGCGTGCCGGTGGTGGCGGCCACCCTGCTGGGCCTGGCCAGCAACCTGGGCGGCATCCAGCTCTGGGATCCGCTACTGACCGCGATCAAGATGTTAGGCGATATCTCCGTACCCCTGATGCTGTTTTCCCTCGGGGTGCGCCTGGCCACTACCCCCCTGGGAGAATGGAAGATCGGCCTCATTGGCGCCCTGTTCCGCCCCATCAGCGGCCTGTTGCTGGCCTTTGCCGGGGCCTGGGCCCTGGGCATCAGCGGGCGGGAGCGGGAGATCCTGATCGTCTTTGGCGCCCTGCCCCCGGCCGTGCTCAACTTCCTGTTTGCCGAACGCTACCAGCAGGAGCCGGACCGGGTCGCTTCCATCGTCCTGATCGGTCACCTGGTTACCTTGTTCTTCCTGCCGTTGGCCTTGTACCTTGCCATCAACTGATTCCAGACCCGCGAGACATCCATGAATACCCCCGAATTCGACAAGGACGAACCCCTGCGCCAGGACATCCGCCTCCTGGGCCGCCTTCTGGGCGACACCGTGCGGGAACAAGAAGGGCAGGCCATCTTCGACCTGGTGGAAAGCATCCGCCAGGCCGCCGTGCTGTTTGCCCGGGAAGGGGAAGACCGGGTCCGGGCCGGGCTGAACGAACTGCTGGTCGGCCTCTCCCGGGATGAAACCATGTCGGTGGTCCGGGCCTTCAGCTACTTCCTGCAACTGGCCAACATTGCCGAGGATCAGCACCATATCCGCCGCCGCCGGGCCCATGAAATCGCCGGCTCCCCGGCCCGGGAAGGCAGCTTGCAGAAGGCTTTTGAATCCATCCGGGAGGCCGGGGTTGCCCTGGACACCCTGGCCGCCTGCCTGCGCCAGGCCCGGGTGGTTCCGGTGCTCACCGCCCACCCCACCGAGGTGCAGCGCCAGAGCACCCTGCAGTGCCAGCACGCCATCGCCCGCCTGCTCGACCAGCGGGACCGGCTGCAACTCACCCCCGAGGAACAGGCGGAGAACGATGGCGAACTGGCCCGCCTGGTACTCACCCTGTGGCAGACCCGGCTGATGCGCCCGAACCGCCTCAAGGTGATCGACGAGGTCAAGAACGGCATCAACTTCTTTCACGAAACCTTCTTTACCGAACTGCCCCGGTTGTATGGTCAGCTAGAAGACCTGCTCGCCGAAAACGGCGACCTGGAGGAGCTACCGCCCTTCTTTTGCATTGGCTCCTGGATCGGCGGCGACCGGGACGGCAATCCCTTCGTCACGGCGGACATCCTCTGCGAAACCCTGCGCCTGCAATCTGCCGCCGCCTTCAACTTTTACCTGGAAGAAATCCATGCCCTGGGCCGGGAGCTGCCTCTCTCTCAACTGCTGATCCAGGTTTCGCCGCAGCTCACCGCGCTTTCGGAGGCCTCCCCCGATACCTCGCCGCAGCGGGCCGACGAGCCCTACCGGCGCGCCCTGGCCGGCATCTACGCGCGGCTGGCCGCCACCATCAGGGCCCTGGATCACCAGCATGCCCTGCGCCACCCGGTGGCCGAGGCCGCCCCCTACCCGACCGCCGACGCCCTGGCGGCCGACCTCTCCATCCTCGCTACGTCCCTGCGCCAGAACGGTGCCGCCCGCCTGGCCCGGGGACGCCTGCGCCGGCTGATCCGGGCCGTGCAGGTATTCGGCTTTCATCTGGCCCCGGTGGACCTGCGCCAGAATTCCGACGTGCACGCCAGAAGCGTGGCCGAACTGCTCGCCAGGGCCGGCTGCTGCGCCGATTACGAAGCCCTGGATGAGGCCGCCCGCATCGCCCTGCTTGGCGCAGAACTGGCCACCCCCCGGCCCCTCTACTCTCCCTGGCTCGACTACAGCGAAGAAACCCGGGGCGAACTGGCGATCTTTTTTGCTGCGCAAAAACTGCGCCAACGCTACGGCGCAGCGGCGCTGCCCAACTGCATCATTTCCAAGACTGATGGGGTCTCCGACCTGCTCGAGGTGGCCCTGCTGCTGAAGGAATCCGGCCTGCTCCTGCCCGGAGCCGAGCCCAGGCTGGACATGAACATCATTCCCCTGTTCGAGACCATCGACGATCTGCGCCAGGCCGGGCCGGTGATGGACGCCATTTTCACCCTGCCCTGCTACCGGCAACTGCTCAAGAGCCGCAACGAGGAACAGGAAGTCATGCTCGGCTACTCGGACAGCAACAAGGACGGGGGCTTTCTTACTTCCGGCTGGGAGCTCTACCAGGCCGAAGTGCAACTGACCCGGGTGTTCGCCCGCCACGGCGTGCGCCTGCGCCTCTTTCACGGCCGGGGCGGCTCCGTCGGCCGGGGCGGCGGCCCCAGCTACCAGGCCATCCTGGCCCAGCCCGCCGGCGCCGTCTCGGGCCAGATCCGCATTACCGAACAAGGCGAAGTCATCGCCTCCAAGTATGCCAACCCGGAAGTGGGGCGGCGCAACCTGGAAATCCTCGTGGCCGCCACCCTGGAAGCCACCCTCACCGACCACGAAAACCAGGTGGAACGGGCCGAAGCCTTCCACCCGGTGATGGAGGAACTCTCCCGCCGGGCCTTCGCCGCCTACCGGGGGCTGGTCTATGAGACCCCGGGCTTCACCACCTACTTCCGGGAATCCACGCCGCTCTCCGAAATCGCCAACCTCAATATCGGCAGCCGCCCCGCCTCCCGGAAAAAATCCGAGGCCATCGAAGACTTGCGCGCCATTCCCTGGGTGTTTTCCTGGGCCCAGTGCCGCCTGATGCTGCCCGGCTGGTACGGCTTTGGCACCGCAGTAAACGGCTGGCTGGAGGCCAACCCGGACGGCTTGCCGGTGCTGCAACGCATGTACCGGCACTGGCCCTTCTTTCGCACCCTGCTCTCCAACATGGACATGGTGCTGGCCAAGACCGACCTCGCCATTGCCTCCCGCTACGCCGAACTGGTCACCGATCCGGCCCTGCGCCAGCAGGTCTTTGGCCGCATCCAGGCCGAATGGGAGCTGACTTGCCAGCACCTGCTCGCGATCGAGGCACAGCAGGACTTCCTGGCCGACAACCTGCTCCTCAAACGCTCCATCCGCAACCGCTTCCCCTACATGGACCCCTTGAACCACCTGCAGGTCGAACTCCTGCGCCGGCACCGGAGCGGCGCCCGGGACGAACGCATCGCCCGGGGCATCCATATCACCATCAATGGCATTGCCGCGGGGCTGCGCAACAGTGGTTGAGCCAGCGTATTGACGTGGGCGCGGCCGGGCTGAAAGGTCTTGAGGCGGCGGGCGGACCTTTTGCCTTTGAAGCCGCCGATCATGGCACCAGCGGGTCGCCAGCCTCGACGGTGAGCCCCTCATTGAAGCGCGTGGACGGCAGGGCGTCGCGTCGGGCCGCTTTACCTGATCCCGACTGTGCCGGATTCAGGATGAACGGAAGTGCTCCATGAGCGGCGTTCGCCGGGAGGCCGTCTGGATTCTGGAGCCGTTAAACTCCGGTTCATGAATAAAGCTGCCGCTTCCCCCCTTTACCGGGGCCGCTTCGCCCCCAGCCCTACCGGTTCCCTGCATTTTGGCTCCCTGGTGGCGGCGCTGGCTTCCTGTCTGGAGGCTCGGGCCCGGGGCGGGGAGTGGCGGGTGCGCATGGAGGATGTGGATGCTCCCCGCAATGTGCCGGGGGCGGCGGAATCCATCCTGGTCTGCCTGGAGGCCCATGGTTTTGCCTGGGATGGGCCTGTGCGGTGGCAGAGTACCCGGCGGGACGCCTACCAGGCCGTGCTGGAGCAATTGCTGGCCGCCGGCCTGGCCTACCCCTGCTGTTGTTCGCGCAAGGAGATTGCCGAGCGGGCCGGCCATGCTGCCCTGGATGGGGGGCTACTGTATCCCGGCACCTGTCGTGAGGGGCTGCCGCCGGGACGAACGCCCCGGGCCTGGCGCCTCCGGGTGGAAAATCCGGCCGGGGGGGCGCTGGAATTCCAGGACCGTCTCCAGGGACCGCAGGCCCAGCAACTGGAACGGGATGTGGGGGATTTTGTCCTGCTGCGGGCAGACGGGCAGTTTGCCTATCAGTTGGCGGTGGTGGTGGATGATGCCGAGCAGGGTGTCACCGATGTGGTGCGGGGGGCGGACCTGCTCGATTCGACGCCCCGGCAGATTTTCCTGCAGCGCTGTCTGGGTTACGCGGAGCCGGTCTATGCGCATCTGCCGGTGGCGACCCATGCCAGCGGGGAGAAGCTGTCGAAGCAGACCCGGGCCCCCGCCCTGGTGGCGGAGCGGGCGGCGCAGAACCTGGTGGCGGCCCTGGATTTTCTCGGTCAGTCGCCTCCCGCTGAACTGGCCGGCGCCAGGGTGGGTGAGGTCTGGGCCTGGGCCCGGGAATACTGGGATTTTGCCCGCATTCCCCGTTGCCGGGGCCGGGTGTGGAAGGCAGGATCAGGCGGTCCCGATCCGGTTGCGGCCGGCTGATTTGGCCTCGAGCAGGGCATTGTCGGCCCGCTTCAGGGTTTCCGGATAGGCTTCACCCGGATGGTGGAGGGCCATGCCCAGGCTGGCGGTGATGCGCAATCCTTCTTGTTCCATGAAGGCGAAGTTCAAGGCCTGGATGCTCAGGCGCACCCGTTCGGCGACTTGCAGGGCGTACTCCAGCGGGGTTTCCGGCAGCATGATCAGGAATTCTTCCCCGCCCCAGCGGCCGCACAGGTCGTATTCCCGCAGGGCGGCCTGGATCGCCTGGGCGATCTGGCAGAGGGCCGTGTCGCCGGCTTCGTGGCCGAAACGGTCATTGATGTGCTTGAAGTGGTCGACATCCAGGATGGCCAGGGAGTAAGGGGTCGCCTTGCGGTTGGCACGCCCGGTCTCATCCCTGATGTGTTCCATGAGGAAACGGCGGTTGCCCAGCCCCGTGAGGGGGTCGCGCAGGGCGGCATCCTTCAATGCCTCGCTCAGTTCCCGGAGGCTGTTCTGGTAGCGGTCGGAAATGCGGGCCAGCTTGTCCAGCCGGCGCAGATGGCGGTCGTACTGCTCGGCCAGGGTCTGGCTTTGGTCGCGGGAGATCAGGTGGTAGCCATCGGAGATGTGCACCAGCCGTCCCAGCCGTTCCCGCTGGGCTTCACTGGCGGCGAACAGGGCGGCCATGGGCTCGCGCAGGGGGTTCGCGGCATGGGCCGGGTCGGCCAGCAAGGCTTCGATCCGTTCGATCAGGGCCTGTTCTGCCGGGGAAAGCGGGGGTTTTTCAGCCATCGGCGGCGATCTGGAAGGGAAAGGAGCAATCCTCCCGGAATTCATCGGCCAGATCCAGAACGCGCTCATTGCGCGGGTCGTAGAACCAGTCCACGCTGACCTGGCGACCGTGCTGGTGAGCTTCTTCCAGCATGTCGAAAATATCCATCATCGCCTTCACCGAACTGGTGTTCATGTACTCCAGGCGCAGTTCGAGGCGCAGGGGGGCGCGGCTTTCCTTCAGGTAACGCTCGATCCAGGCGATGATGTCGCCAAAGAATTCGAAGGAGTTTTCCGGGTAGGAGTCTCCCTGCATGGTCAGCAGGCCCTGCTCCCAGTCGGAGGTGACGCTGGGGGTGGATTGAGTGGCGAGGATGTGCAGTGCGTTCATGTTTTTGTCTTGGAATTGAATTCAGATGGTGGCCCGCAGGCTGAAAAAGGCGTGTTGTTCGCCGACCTGGGAGAGACTGGCATCCAGGGCGCGAGCGGATTTTCTTGCCACGTCGATCAGCCCCAGGCCGGCACCGCTCACGGCGCTTTCATCCCGGGGTTGGCGTAGTTGGGCCTTGTAGGCGGACTTGAGTTTTGTCTTGTCCATGTTTGCCAGTGCCTGGACACGGGCGAGCAGAGCTTCGCCGTCGGCTTTTTCCACCATGTTGCCGGCCTGGACCAGGTAACGGCCCTCCTCGTCCCGGGCTACCACCACGGTGGCGGAGCTCTGCAGTTCGTCATAGCCGTGGGCCATGGCGTAGTGACGGATGTTCTGGGTCATTTCCACATACACGCTGAACACGTCCATGGCAGCCGACGGCTGGGCATGGTCTGCCTGCAGGTAGTTCTTCAGGGCGTTGCCGATTTCTTCGATCAGGCTCCTGGAAATGGGACCGTTGAAGCAGAGCAGGATGCGGCTCTTGTTGAAGTGCGCGCGCAGTTCGAAAAGGTCGATGGTGTCCATGGCAGTCCTGTTCAGTCAAAGCGGAAGGATAGTACCGTGATGTCGTCACGTTGGGGATACTCGCCCTGATAGGCCGCCAGGGCCTGGTCCAGGGCACTGGCTTGTTGTGCCATGGGCAGGCGTGCATGGCTACGCAGCAACTGGGCAAAGCGGGTATTGCCGAAGCCGTAGCCCAGATCGCCGCCGGCCTGGTCGAGGAAGCCATCGGTGGCCAGGTAGTAGGTGATGCCGGGCCGCAGTTCGATTTCCGTATCCGTATAGCTGCCCACGCGTCGGTCACCAATGGCGCGGCGGCCCCCCTTGTATTCACCCACCTGTTCCCCGTCGCTCCAGTACAGGCCGATCTTGGCACCGGCAAAGCGCAGCAGGCGGCGGGTCCGGTCGACATGGGCCAAGCCTGCGTCCATATTGGTGGCGATGGCCCGTGGCAGGTCGCAGTGCTGCAGCATGGCGCGCATGGTGGCATCGGTCTGGGTCAGGATGGCTGCCGGGGCGGCGATGCCCTCCTGAGTCATGGCGTGGTCGAGGGCGGCCCGGGCCAGCATGGTCATCAGGGCGCCGGGCACGCCGTGGCCGGCACAGTCCACCACCCCGACCAGGTAGCGGTCATCTTCAGCCCGGAACACGTAGAAATCGCCCCCCACCACATCCCGGGGGCGCCACAGGACGAAATGGTGCGCTCCCAGTTGCTGCAGCAATTGCTGGTTGGGCAGGATGGCCTTCTGGATCAGGCTGGCGTAGTCGATGGAGTCGTTGATCTGTTGATGGGCTCGCTGCATGTTCCGGTTGGCGGCTTCCAGGTCCTGGGTGCGGGCCTGGACCTTGGATTCCAGCTCCGCGGTGTTGTCGCGGACCTGCCGGGCCATGATGCCGAAGGCCTGGCTCAGGTCTCCCAGTTCGTCCCGGCTGGGTGGGGGCAGGGAAACATCGAAGTCGCCCTGGGCCATGGCCGAGGCGGAAATTTGCAGTTTGCGCAGCGGCTTCAACACCAGTTGTTCCACCGCGTAGGCAAAGGTCAGCAGCAAGATCGCGATCAGCGCCACCAGGGCGGCAATGGCCGTGTTGAGCCAGCGCTGGTCGAGCACCTGGGCGGCCTGCAGGTCGATGGCGGTGACGACATGCCATTTCAGATCAGGGATGTAGGCCAGGGCCAGCAGTTGCTCCCGGCCATCGAGGGTGGCCTTGAAGCTGCTGACCTGGCCCGGACTGGCCTGGGCTGCCGCCATGGCGACGGCAGCCGCTTCCCGCTCGGGGCCTGGCTGCAGTTGTCCGGCCAGCGTCTGTTCCAGGCGGGCGCTGCTGGCGGCCAGGTTGGTCGCAATCAGGGCCGGGTTGCGGTGCGCCTGGATGGCCCCATCGCGGTTGATGATGAGGGGGGTGATGCCGGGCTCATCGGTGCTGATGAAGTCCTTGAGGAAGGTGCTCAGGTTCAGGCCCGTGCCGGCCAGTCCCAGCACCTGTTCGCCGTTGCGGATGATGATGTTGAGCCAGACCTGGGTGATTTTGAGGTGATCGTCGTAATTGACGTTGATGTTGTAGGGCTCGACCTGCCGAATCGAACTGAAGAACCAGGCATCGCTCTTCTTGGTCTGATCGAGGGTATAGCGGGGCTGGTCGCTGCTTTCTTCATGGTCGTCGTTGAAGTAGTACTGCCGGCTGTTGCTGCTGCTGATGAAGTAGGAATTGCTGCGAAAATCCCGGCGGTAGCCTTCGGCTTCCTTGAAGAACAGGGTTTTCTTTTCCAGGTTCTGCTCATCCAGCAGCCATTGACGGGTGACTTCCGAATCGGCCAGGCGCAAGGCGAGGGCCAGGTCCCGGGAGACCGGGGCGAGGATGCTTTGCCGCTTGAGCAGGGTGAAGTTGCGGGCATAGGCTTCACCGAAGTGATGGCGCACTCCTTCTAGCACCTGCCAGCCGATCAGTCCGGCGGGCGCCAGGGCGAGCAGGCCGGCGAGCACGAGCGCCAGCAATGATTTGGCGCGCAGGCCGAATCCCCAGGTTGCCATGTATGTCTCAGGTCATATGACTTGGGTAAGGCGGGGATTGTAGCGCCAGCGCTGATTGCCGTGGGCTAATGTTGGTCGCCCCGCCAGTGCCGGGGGCCATAGCCTGTCGCGCCGATAAACAGGCGTACCAGGCCATAGCTGCACCAGCGCAACAGGCGGGAGTAAAGCGGCAGCCGACCCAGGTGCGCCAGGGTGAGTTCTTCGCTGCCTGTGCGCAACGCATCGTTCAGGCTTTGTTGCAGCTCCTGGGCAAACTTCGGGTCATCCACCACCACGTTGCCTTCTTTGGCCAGCAGCAGGCTGAACGGGTCGATGTTGGAAGAGCCCACGGTGGCCCAGTGTCCATCGACCACGGCGACCTTGGCATGGAGGAAACTCTTGCGGTATTCGAAAATGCGGATGCCTTCTTCCAGCAAGGCGCCGTAGAGGGCCTGGGTGGCAAAGTGCAGCAAGGGATGGTCGGTTCGTCCCTGGAGCATCACGGTAACCTGGACGCCACGTTGCACGGCAGCGCGCAAGGCATGGCGGAAACGGAGGCCAGGCAGGAAGTAGGCATTGGCAATCAAAATGAAATCCCGGGCCTGCTGGATGGCTTCGAGGTAAGCATTGGCGA
>NZ_JBASOH010000058.1:0-15746 GCF_049658005.1 Azovibrio sp.
GCGCGCTCGAAAAAATCGTTCTCCAGCGTGAGCTGTCCGAGCTTGGCATGTAGCGGCACCAGATCTACAGGCTCCTTCTGCGCAGGCGCACCCCCGAAGACGTCGGCGGCATGCTCCAGCAGTGGGCGCTTCCACTCGGTGATCTGGTTGGCATGCAGTTCAAACTGGCTGAAAAGCTCGGCCATCGTCTTCTCTTCTCGCAATGCGGCCAGGGCCACCCGAGCTTTGAATGCCGGTGGGTGGGTGCGACGGGTGCAACGGGTGCGACGCGCTGATTTCTTGACCATTGAAAACGCCTACTTGCCCAGCCTTTTTTGGCCAGGCTTTATGCCAAGAGTTTCCACTGATCGCGCTGTTCAAAATTTCGGGGCCACTTCTCCGAGCCAGCGTTTCTTCCAGCAGACTCCGATCCGCCGCACACTTGGCGTCGGTGCGCTGCGCCAGGTTGTGTAGCTTGCGCCGCACAGCCGGCAATTTGGCTGCATGCGGAAGTTCGATTAGATCGAAGTCCGGCCGCTGGTCCTCAATGGATCGTAGGAACGCACACGATGGCTCATCCAGCCAATGGGACACGCGCGCCAGCAGGCGCTCATGAATGTCCAGCAGGACTTCGGCTTCAATAGGCTCAGCCGTCATGCCCTTAAAGTGTGCCTCGAAGGTTGCTGCGAAATCCGCAGGCACGCGAGGCGCCAGCATCTCCCAGGCAGGCTTGGGACTACAGGTTAGGTAGACGAGAAAAGTCCGCCAGAGCATCTGATCAGCCCGTTCGTCTTCCAGCAACAAGCCAACATCGAAAAGATCGCGCGGATGCTGCCGCGCGAGTGCAGCAGCCAGTTTTCCGGCATAGAGATCAGCAAAATCCAGCACCTGCACCGAGGCGAAACCGAACGCCTCCTCCACCCTGGGGCGCACCACCATGTTGCGCACTGGATGCACCGCACCACGCATGACCGGCGTTGTCTCGATCTGCGCACGACCACGACTGGCCACCAACCGCGTAACGCCTGCGCCCTCGCCGGCCGACATCTGCACCTGTAATTGCAGGGGCCGGGCGCGCAGCATATCGGCCAGTCGCCCAAGTGCGTCCGCAATCAGCTTCGCATCCTCGGCATAGTCATGCACCGGCATAGTCATGCACCGGCAACCAAGCCAGATCAATATCCACCGACAAGCGCGGCAGGTCGTGCTCGAACAGGTTGATTGCCGTGCCGCCCTTGAGCGCGAAACGCGGCTCCTGCGCCAGCACCGGCAGGATCTCGACCAACAGCCGAACCCGGTCGGTGTAGCGGCGATCCCAGTGATCAAGCCAAGTGTTCATCAAGGTCTCCCGGCAAGGTGATCTGGTAGGTCGGATGCAGGCGACCACCAGGCACCAGCGCACGTTTTCCCCGGCCTAGATCGACACCATCGAGTAACACGTGCGACAACCACGCATGCCGATGGCGCTCAGCCAGCGCCAGGAACACCCGCTTGGCCTTGATGCTGCGGCAGTGGCGCAACAACAGGCTGACCCGCTGCGGCCGCAGCGTAGTCATGGCCTGCATCAGCGCATCGGCCTCGTAGACCAAGGTTGCGCCCGCGACGCCATCGCACAACTCCAGCATGGCCCGCTCGGGCATAGAGCAGACCAAGGCATCGGTTCCCGGCGCAGGGTGGGAATGGTGGGAACCCGCTCGAGCAGGCGGAACACAATCCCGACCTCGTTGGGAGACAGGGAGCGCTCCCGGGGCCTGAAGCTGGCGATGGAGGACGGGCGGATGGCGGCGGCCGGGTTCGCAAACTTGGCGCCGCGCTCGATGGCCCACATGAAGGCCAGGCTGATAACCTCCCGGACGAAGACGGCCGTGGATGGCGCCCCCCTGGCCACGATCTTGTCGCACAGGGCGCGGATGTCGTCAGTTTCAATTTCGTCCGGAAGCCGGCGCCCCAGGTTAGGCACGATGTCCCGGTCTATCACGCTCTGCCGCAGATTTCTGGTGCTGGCCGCCATGGTGGCATTGTCGAGCCAGTCCCGGCAGATTTCCTCCACCGTCTTCTGCTCACGGATAGCCGCCTTGGCCCGCTGCTTTTCGCCGGCCGGCGACTTGCCCAGGGAAACCATGCGCCGCGCCTCCATGAGCCTTTCCCGGGCCTCGGCAAGGCTGATGCCGTCTGGGCCGTACTGGCCGATCACCAGGGTCTCCCGCCTGCCGTTCAGCCGGTAGTCGTAGCGGAACGAGATCCCGCCCGACTTCAGCACCGTCACATACATGCCGTCACGGTCTGCCACCTTGAAGGGCTTCTCCGCAGGCTTCAATCCTTTCAGCTTCAGATCCGTCAGCATTTGGCTCTCCTTTCAAAATACCGTCAGCCCTTCACCGCTCTGGAACCCGCGCCAGATAAGGATTCAGGCCGAAAAAATACCGTCACGCCCAACTTGGCCGCGACGGTACCGCAACAAAACGCCCTACCCCATCGCCAGCCAGTACCGACAACCGTACCGTCAGTTTTTCCGGCCCGTGGCGAATGCGGGCGATAGCGCATAAAACAAAACCCCCAGCATCTGCCGGGGGTTTCGCGGGGTTTCCGTTGGCAACCGATAGCTGCCGAAGGGCTTGGGATCACTCCCACTCGATGGTGGCGGGTGGCTTGCCGGAGACGTCGTAGACCACCCGGTTGAGGCCCCGCACTTCGTTGATGATGCGGTTCGATACCTTGCCCAGCAACTCGTAGGGCAGATGGGCCCAGTGGGCGGTCATGAAGTCGCTGGTGACCACGGCGCGCAGGGCCACTACATTTTCATAGGTGCGGCCGTCGCCCATGACGCCCACGCTCTTGACCGGCAGGAATACGGCGAAGGCCTGGCTGGTCAGGTCGTACCAGCTCTTGCCGATGTCGGCTTCGGTGCAGACGCCGGCCGCCAGATCACGCTCCGTGGCCAGGGTGGCGCGCAGTTCGTCAATGAAGATGGCATCGGCGCGCTGCAGCAGCTTGGCGTACTCCTGCTTCACCTCGCCCAGGATGCGCACGCCCAGGCCGGGACCGGGAAAGGGATGGCGGTAGACCATCTCCCGGGGCAGGCCCAGGGCCACGCCCAGCTCGCGGACTTCGTCCTTGAACAGTTCGCGCAGGGGTTCCAGCAGCTTGAGGTGCATGTCCTCCGGCAGGCCGCCGACATTGTGGTGGCTCTTGATGGTGTGGGCGCCCTTCTTGCCCTTGCCGGCGGATTCGATCACGTCCGGGTAGATGGTGCCCTGGGCCAGCCACCTGGCGGCGGAAAGCTTCTTTGATTCGGCCTGGAAGACTTCGATGAACTCCTTGCCGATGATCTTGCGCTTCTGTTCCGGGTCGGTAACGCCGGCCAGCTTGCCCATGAAGTCGTCCACCGCATCGACGCGGATGACCTTGACGCCCAGGTTGCGGGCAAACATGTCCATCACCATGTCGCCTTCGTTGAGGCGCAAGAGGCCGTGATCCACGAAGACGCAGGTCAGCTGGTCGCCGATGGCGCGGTGGATCAGCGCCGCGGCGACGCTCGAATCGACGCCGCCAGAGAGGCCCAGGATCACTTCTTCCTTGCCCACTTGCTGACGGATGGCCTCGACGGCTTCGGCGATGTAGTCGCCCATGACCCAGTCGCTGCCACAGCCGCAGATGTCGTGCACGAAGCGTTCCAGGATGGCCCGGCCCTTCAGGGTGTGAGTCACTTCCGGGTGGAACTGGACGGCGTAGAATTTGCGCGTCTCGTCCGCCATGCCGGCAATCGGGCAAGAAGCGGTGGACGCCATCATCTTGAAGCCGGGCGGCAGTTCCATGACAGAGTCCCCGTGACTCATCCACACCTTCAACATGCCGTGGCCTTCAGCCGTCGTGCAGTCGGCAATGCCATTCAGGAGCGCGGTATGGCCGTGGGCGCGGACTTCGGAGTAGCCGAATTCCCGGGCCTTGCCGGCAGCCTCGGCGGTCATCACGGTGCCGCCCAACTGCTGGGCCATGGTCTGCATGCCATAGCAGATGCCGAGGACGGGGATACCCAGCTCGAACACCACCCTGGGCGCCCGGGGGGTATCGCCCTCGGTGACGGAACTGGGGCCGCCGGAGAGGATGATGCCCTGGGCGCCATAGTGGCGGATGAAGTCTTCGGAAACATCGTAGGGATGAATTTCACAGAAGACTTTGGCTTCCCGCACGCGTCGGGCGATGAGCTGGGTGAGTTGGGAACCGAAGTCGAGGATGAGGATTTTCTGGTGCGCCATGGGGTCTCTTGAAAAAAAGGCGGCCGCAGCCGCCCTGGGTGACCGGAGGAAGGATCAATCGACGTGATAATTGGGAGCTTCCTTGGTGATCTGCACATCATGGACGTGGGATTCGCGTACCCCGGCAGAGGTGATTTCCACGAAGGTGGCACGCTCGTGCATCATGGCGATGGTGGCGCAGCCCAGGTAGCCCATGGAGGAGCGCAGCCCCCCCATGAGCTGGTGGATCACGGCGAGCACGGAACCCTTGTAGGGCACCCGGCCTTCGATGCCTTCCGGCACGAATTTATCCACGTTGGCGGTGTTGTCCTGAAAGTAGCGGTCGGATGAACCCGCCTGCATGGCCCCCAGCGAACCCATGCCCCGGTAGGACTTGTAGGAACGGCCCTGGAACAGCTCCACTTCGCCCGGCGCCTCTTCGGTACCGGCGAACAGGCCGCCCAGCATGACGGTGTTGGCGCCCGCCGCGATGGCCTTGGCAATATCGCCGGAGTAGCGGATACCGCCATCG
Source organism: Azovibrio sp. (assembly GCF_049658005.1). Classification (NCBI taxonomy): domain Bacteria; kingdom Pseudomonadati; phylum Pseudomonadota; class Betaproteobacteria; order Rhodocyclales; family Rhodocyclaceae; genus Azovibrio; species Azovibrio sp. Next base: position 4,747 of record NZ_JBASOH010000058.1, read on the forward strand.
GCGATCATGGGGACGCCCGTGCCCTTCAGGGCTTCGGACACGTTCTGGATGGCGGTGATCTGGGGCACCCCGACACCGGCCACGATGCGGGTCGTGCAGATCGAGCCAGGACCGATGCCGACCTTGACCGCGTCGGCGCCCATGTCCAGCAGAGCCCAGGCTGCATCAGCGGTGGCGATGTTGCCGCCGATCACTTCCACATGGGGAAAGTTCCTCTTGACCCACTGGACGCGGTCCAGCACGCCCTGGGAATGACCGTGGGCGGTATCCACCACGATCACATCCACCCCGGCTTCGACCAGCCCTTCCACCCTTTCCTCGGTACCGGCGCCGACCCCCACGGCGGCACCGGCGCGCAGACGACCGAATTCGTCCTTGCTGGCATTGGGGTGTTCGGTGGCCTTGGTGATGTCCTTGACGGTGATCAGGCCGCGCAGGCAGAAATCGTCATCGATGACCAGCACCCGCTCCAGCCGGTGGGCGCGAATCAGTTCCTTGGCATCCTCGATGCTGGCCCCCTCCTTCACCGTCACCAGACGATCCCTGGGGGTCATGATGGCCTCGACCGGCTGCTCCAGATTGGTTTCAAAGCGCAGGTCGCGGTTGGTGACGATGCCCACCACCTTGCCCGCCTTATCCAGCACGGGGAAACCGGAAATGCGGTGTTGCCGCGACAAGGCCATCACCTCACCCACGCTCATGCCGGGATCGACGGTGATGGGGTCTTTCAGGATGCCGGATTCATGACGCTTGACCTTGGCCACTTCGGCGGCCTGGGCACGCGCCGGCAGATTCTTGTGGATGATGCCGATGCCGCCCTCCTGCGCCAGGGCAATGGCCAGACGGCCTTCGGTCACCGTATCCATGGCGGCCGATACCAGCGGCATGTTCAGGATGATTTTCCGGGTAAACTGAGTGTCGAGGCAGACATCCCGGGGCAGAATCCCGGAATGGGCCGGGACCAGAAGAACATCATCGAAAGTGAGGGCTTTTTGCAGAATGCGCATGGCCTTTGATCCAAGGTCACAAAAAAGTATTATACAGCAAGCGCAATTTTGATCGAACCACCACCCGAGGTTTTCCCCATGCGTAGTCACCTTTTTCTGGCCCTCCTGCTTCCCCTGCTGATTGCCCTGCCTGCTCAAGCCCAGATTTACAAATGGAAAGACGCTCAAGGACGCACCGTCATTTCCGACACGCCTCAACCCGGCGCGGGCAAACAGGTGCCGGTCGTCAGGCAGGCGCCTGCTGCGGCTCAAGATGCGGCAGAAGGCGAACCCGCCGCTGCTGCCGGCCCCAAGAGCTGGGCCGAAAAGGACCTGGAATTCCGGCAGCGTCAACAGGAAAAAAAGGCCAGCGCTGAAAAGGCCGCCAAGGAAAAGGCTGAAGCGGATCAGCGCAGGGATAATTGCAACCGAGCCCGGGAGCAGCAGCGCATCCTGGAATCCGGGCAGCGCATCAGCCGCATGAAGGAAGATGGCGAACGGGAGTTCATCAGCGACCAGCAACGCCAGCAGGAAATCGAAAGGGCCATCAAGAACGTGCAGGAATGGTGCAAATAAGCCCAGGCACCCAACAGGGTCAGGCGCTCAGAGATGGAAGACAACAGCGGGAGGTCAACAGCAGGAGGTCAACAGCGGTGGGGCCTCCTGACCCCTCGGCGACGAAGGGCCTCGGGCCCCTCCGACTTGGGTTGAACCGTTGCCCCCGGCCCTCAGGCCGATCCTCAGGCCGCCTCGCCCTCTTCCCCCGCCCCCTTCTTCATCACCTTGCCTTCTGCGGCCCGCTGCTTGCGGACTTCCCTGGGATCGGCGATCAAGGGCCGGTAAATTTCGACCCGGTCACGATCTCGCAGCACCGTGTCAAGCCTGGAGAGCTTGGCAAAAATACCGAACTTGTTCTTCTCCAGATCAATCGCCGGATATTTCTCCAGCAAGCCAGATGCCTCCAGCGCCTGTTGCAGGGTGCTGCCTGCGGGCAAACGGAGCGGCACCCGTTCCTGCTTGTCCGGCAGGGCATAAATCACTTCGACCTGCAAAAGCATCTCAGCCACCAGTATTGGCTCCATGAATCTGGCCTGCCCGCCGCACGAAGGCATCGACCATGCTGTTGGCAATATGATTGAAAACAGGACCGATCAGCTTTTCGAACAGCTTGCTGGAGAATTCGTAATGCAGCTTGAATTCAATCTTGCAGGCATGGGGGGCCAGGGCCTTGAAGTGCCAACTGCCTTCCATGTGCCGGAAAGGACCATCCACCAGCTTGATTTTCATCGAAACCGGGATCTCCTTGTCGTTTTCAGTGGTGAAATGGGTTTTGACGCTGTGATAGTTGATGTGCAGCGTCCCTACCGTCTTCTTGTCATCGCGATAGCGCAGTTCCGTATGGCTGCACCAGGGCAGGAACTGGGGATAATCCTCACAGCGATCCACCAGTTCAAACATTTGTTGTGCTGAGTATTCGATCAGCACCGATTTCTCGACCAGGGCCATGGTCCGCCAGAAGCTCCGAATCTTGTAGAATGGCGGATTCTAAAGGATTCCCACTGCGTCATGAGTATCACCAACAACAAAAAGGCCTTCCACGATTATTTCATCGAGGAAAAATACGAGGCCGGAATTGCCCTGGAAGGCTGGGAAGTGAAAGCCATCCGGGCCGGCCGGGTGCAGATCAAGGAAGCCTATGTGATCATCAAGCGGGGCGAGATTTTTCTGCTGGGCATGCACATCACCCCGCTCCCCACCGCCTCCACCCATGTGCAACCGGACCCGGTGCGCACCCGCAAGCTGCTGCTGCACAGCAGCGAAATCATGAAACTGATCGGCAAGGTGGAACGCGCCGGCTTCACCCTGGTGCCGCTGGATCTGCATTACACCCGGGGCCGCATCAAGGCCGAAATCGGTCTGGCCAAAGGCAAGAAGCAGCACGACAAGCGCGAGGATGCCAAGGAAAAAGACTGGGCCCGGGAAAAACAACGCCTGATGCGCAACAAGGTCAAGAGTAGCTAAAGCATGCCCCGCCTCAGCCCGGCGGAGCGTCTTCCGGCCAGAAAACCTCGCTCCTGCCGTCCCGGATCACCTGGCCCTCGATCACCCGGCCTGCATCGGGCGATGAAAATGGGGATTGAGGGAAACCTTGTTCACCTAGCTGGTGTCTCAGTTTGCGGGTTTTCCACCTTTGCGGGTTTTCCACCTTTGCGGGTTTTCCACCAAAACCAGCCCCAGAGCAGCAAGCCTCCGACTGCCAGTACCGCAAACAGCACCACTGAAAACATGAAACCCAGCCCCAGCAACGCCAGGATTGCCATCCGCCGCAAGCCCCGAAGCAACAGGCTGCCGCCGCAGGCAGGTCCCGGAATCCGGGTTTGGTAAAAATTGTATCGCCGCTGAACCATTTCCCGTCCCTGCCCCTAAAATAACTGTTCATTTCATTCCAGCCCCGAGATCGCCCATGGCCCCAGCCAGGAACAACAATCCCCTGATCGAACTGCTGATCAACATCATCATTCCCTCCCTGATCCTGATGAAACTCAGCGGGGCGGAGCGCCTGGGCAGTGTCGGTGCCCTGCTTCTTGCCCTGGCCTTTCCCCTGGTGTGGGGCACGAGGGACCTGATCAAGAGCCGCAAGTTCAATGTCTTTTCGGCCCTGGGGCTGGTGAATATCCTGCTCACTGGCGGCATCGGCCTGCTCGAACTCGATTCCCGGTGGCTGGCCATCAAGGAAGCGGCCGTGCCCGGCATCATCGGCCTGGTGGTTCTGGCCTCCATCCGCACCCCCTACCCGCTCATCAAGAGCCTGCTGTTCAATCCGGCCATCATCGACGTGGATAAAGTCCACCAGCACCTGGCCCTGCGCGGCAATGTGGACGCCTTTGACGCCCGCCTGCAGACCGGAACCATCCTGCTGAGCGCGACCTTCTTCTTTTCCGCCATGATGAATTACCTGCTCGCCATCTGGATCGTCACCAGCCCGGCCGGCACCGAAGCCTTCAACGCGGAACTGGGACGCCTGACCTTGCTCAGCTACCCCATGATCGCCCTGCCCTCCATGCTGATGATGATGGCCGTACTCTACTACCTGGCCCGCAGCACCCGGAAACTGGCCGGTCTGGGGTTCATGGACATCCTGCAACAACAGTCCACCTGAACCGGATTGTCATTTTCAGAAGACGACCGCACCAAACATCAGAAGTCGATTGCACTGTGCCGGTGAAAGAAAAAAACTGACTAAATTCAGTACGCGCTAAACCTGCCTGTAGGGGCCAACCGACAAGCTGGGTACCTTGGCTCGGGGTCGAACTTGGCGTTGAGTTCATTGGGCGCTGTCAGATAGGGTCTTGCCCTCATCACACAACCTGCTAAGATAGTAATAGATTACTTTCTTTTGGATTGGCGATGAACGAACACCCTAAGCACCTTCCGGCTGATGAACGGAGAGCGGCCACCGTAGAGGCGGTGATCAATCTGGCGGCTGAGCAGAATCCCAGCGACATCACCACCACGGCGATCGCGCAGCGCATGGGCCTGACCCAAGGCGCGCTGTTCCGGCACTTCCCCACCAAGGATGCCATTCTCGAAGCAGTGATGACATGGGTGGCGGAACGTCTTCTTTCCCGAGTAGACAGGGCGGCACAGAACGTGACTTCTCCTCTTGCCGCGCTGGAAGCGGTCTTCATGGCTCATATCGACTTCGTTTCCGAGCATCCGGGTGTGCCACGGATGCTCTTCGGAGAATTGCAGCGGCCCGGAGAAACACTCCCTAAAAGGATGGTTCAGACCTTAATTCAACGGTACGGAGAACGCTTGCGCCATCTACTGGAGCGGGGCAAGGCGATAGGCGAGCTTGATGCCAACCTCGATATCGAGGCTGCCTCGGTATCGTTCATCGGCTCCATCCAGGGCTTGGTGATGCAGTCACTCATCGCGGGTGACGCCGCTCGCATCCGTCGCGATGCCTCTGGTGTTTTTGCAATCTATCGTCGTGGCATTGGGAGTGAGTCATGAAATTTCCACCCTTACAACGCCGCACACTGGCACTTGTCGTAATCATCATTCCGCTTCTACTACTTTTCATCTATGTTGCTTTGCGTTCAGGGCCATTGGCTCCTATTGCAGCTACTGTCAGCACGGTAGAGTCCCGCTCCGTTGCCCCAGCATTAGCTGGTATAGGGACAGTACAAGCGCGCTTTACTTACAAAATCGGCCCCACCGTTGCCGGGCGCGTCAAGCGGTTGGATGTGCATGTCGGCGATATCGTTAAGGCAGGGCAAGTGCTCGGTGAAATGGATGCGGTGGACCTGGACGATCGCGTTAGCGCTCAGCAGGCTGCAATCAAGAGTTCCGAAGCTGCACTTCGACAGGCTGCGGCCAAAGAAACTTTCGCGCAGACACAGGCCACACGCTATGAGCAGCTTTTATCGGTGCGTGGCACCAGCGAAGAAACGGTAGTCACCAAACGGCAAGAACTGGCTGTGGCGAGCGCGGCATTGGTCGCCTCGCGAGAAGATATCGCGCGTCTGCGCGCAGAGTTGGAAGCGCTCCGCGCTCAACGCGGAAACTTGCGGTTGGTGGCACCGGTTGCCGGACTGGTCGCAGCACGCGATGCAGACCCTGGCACCACGGTGGTGGCGGGGCAAGCGGTAATCGAAGTAATTGACACCGCAAGCCTGTGGGTTGATACACGCTTTGATCAAATCAGTGCCGAGGGACTGGCTATAGGGCTTCCAGCCAAGATTGTTCTGAGATCACGGCGATCTCAGGCAGTGGCGGGACACGTATTGCGAATCGAGCCTCGTGCCGATGCCGTGACTGAGGAAACCCTGGCAAAAATCGTTTTCAACGCGCCTCCAGTACCTCTTCCACCATTGGGTGAGTTGGCGGAGGTGACTGTGCAACTGGGCGAATTGCCTGCCGCGCCGACCATCTCCAATGCCGCAATTCGGACAGTCGATGGAAAACGCGGTGTATGGAAGCTGGTTGAAGGAGGTTTGACTTTCACTCCGGTCGTGCTGGGCCGCTCCAGTCTTGATGGCCTGGTTCAGGTGCTCGAGGGCTTGAGCGTTGGCGACCAGATCGTGCTCTACAGCGAAAAGACACTCAGCGCCAAGAGTCGGATTAACATCGTCGATCGTCTGCCAGGAGTCTCACCGTGATAAGCCTGGCCGGACGTGACATCCTTCATGCCTGGGGGAAATTCATCTTTACGGGCATCGGCCTGGGCCTGTTGATTGGCGTCACGCTGACCATGGCGGGTGTGTATCGCGGCATGGTCGATGACGGTAAGGTGTTGCTGGACAACAGTGGTGCCAACTTGTGGGTGGTACAGAAAGATACCCTGGGCCCTTATGCCGAGTCTTCCAGCATCCCTGATGACCTGTGGCGCAGCATCCGCACCCTGCCGGGCGTCGCAGAGGCCGCCAATGTGACCTACCTGACCATGCAGGTCGGAAGAGGTGAAAAGGATGTGCGCGCCATGGTCGTGGGCATTGCGGCAGGCGAACCGGGAACATCGGGTTGGCCACCTCAATTGGTCGCGGGGCGCCAGATTACACGTGGCCACTATGAGGCGGTCGCGGACATCGCCACCGGGTTTCGGCTGGGCGATGAGGTGAAAATTCGCCGCAACCATTACACAGTAGTTGGCCTGACCCGCCGCATGGTGTCCTCCAGTGGCGACCCAATGGTGTTCATCCCACTCAAGGATGCGCAAGAAGCGCAATTCCTCAAAGACAACGACGCCATTCTGATGCAGCGTCGCCGCACCGAAGCCAATCCGGCCTTTAACCGCCCCGGCGTGCCTGGTCTGCTCGATGCTGTGATTGCCTCACAAACCAGTAACAACTCGGTAAATGCGGTGCTGGTGCGTATCCAATCTGAATACTCCCCGCAGGAGGTGGCTGAACCGATACGGCGCTGGAAACGGCTCACGGTTTATGACCGCGCGCAGATGGAAGAGATTTTAGTGGGAAAACTCATTGCCACATCCGCCAAGCAAATCGCCATGTTCCTAGTGATTCTGGCTGTGGTCAGCGCCGCCATCGTGGCGTTCATCATCTACACCCTGACGATGGACAAAATTCGCGAAATCGCAGTGCTCAAGCTCATCGGCACACGCAACCGCACGATTTCGGGAATGATCTTGCAGCAGGCGTTGGTACTTGGGGTCATCGGTTTTGTCGTTGGCAAGATCACGGCTACCTTCGCTGCACCCTTGTTTCCCAAATACGTATTGCTGATGCCCATTGATTCAATCTTGGGTTTCTTCGCGGTGATGGTTATTTGTGTGCTGGCCAGCGTTGTCGCCATCCGTATGGCGCTGAAGGTCGATCCGGCCGAAGCGATTGGAGGCTGAACATGACGGCAAAAGGCATTCACATCGAAGGCTTGAGCAAGCGTTACGGAGAGGGAGACACTGCGGTTCTCGCCTTGAAGAACGTGAACATGCAGGTTGCGCCGGGCGAGGTGGTTGGCCTGATCGGCCCATCCGGTTCCGGCAAGAGCACGTTGCTCAAGTGCCTGGGAGCCGTGATTGACCCCACCGCCGGTCGCATGGTGCTGGGAAACGAGGTGATTTTCGACGATGAATGGAAAGTGCGCGACCTGCGGGCTTTGCGCCGCGACAAGATCGGTTTCGTGTTTCAAGCGCCGTACCTGATCCCGTTTCTCGATGTCACCGATAACGTGGCGCTCTTGCCGATGCTCGCGGGTGTCGGCAATGACGATGCGCGAAAACGCGCGCTCGAACTGCTCACCGCGCTGGATGTGCAGCACCGCGCCAAGGCCATGCCGTCACAACTCTCAGGCGGAGAACAGCAACGCGTGGCTATTGCTCGCGGCTTGGTCAATCGACCACCAGTGATCCTGGCTGATGAACCAACAGCACCGCTGGATTCGGTGCGTGCGATGTCTGTCATCCGCATCCTCAACGACATGGCTCGGCGTTTTGAAACCGCCGTCATCGTCGTCACGCACGACGAAAAAATCATCCCGACGTTCAAGCGCATTTACCACATCCGCGATGGCGTCACTCACGAGGAAGCGGGTGAAGGGCGCAGTTTTGAATGACTGCACCACTCGTTATCGATGTCGCTGAGAAAAGAAGAGGTCTCATGAACAGCACTAAAAAACCGTTCCTGGTCATTGCCACCGTGCTTTTCACGGTGATGACCATATCAGTCAACCCTGCTGGCGCGCAGGCAGAATCCGCAAAGCCGATGGCGCTACGTGGTGTGATGGACAAATTAGGCCGCGACATGCAAGCCATTACAGGCGCAATTTCCAAGGAAGAGTGGGCGGTGGTTGCCGAGTTGGCGCCGAAGATTGCCAACCACGCAGAGCCTCCCGTCGCGGAAAAAATGCGCATTCTTGCTTGGCTCGGAACCGATGCTGGGAAGTTTCGCAGCCACGATGGGCAGACGCACGAATCTGCTACAGCTATGGGCGACGCAGCCAAGCGTGGTGATGGTCTAGCCGTTATCTCTGCTTTTTCGAAGGTGCAACAAAGCTGTCTCATTTGTCATCAGAGCTTCCGTAAGCCGTTCCTGGAGCATTTCTATGAAAACCGATGACCTGACTTGCACGGGCCAATGCACGAAACCCAGTCAAAGTCCAGCCAAAGCCCTGACATCTCTCGCACTTGTTGGTTTGTTGGCTGGTTGTGCGGTCGGGCCTGACTTCAAACGCCCCGAAGCGCCGACTACATCCAAATACACCGTTGCCACCATGCCAGCGCAAACCGCCTTGTCCACAATCCCCTTGGGGGAAGTGCAAACCCTCCGGGTCGGTCGGGAGGTCAGTTCGGAATGGTGGCACAGCCTGGGGTCATACAGACTCGATGCACTGATTGCATTGGCTTTACAAAACAGTCCCACGTTAGCCTCCGCAAAATCGACACTGCGGCAGGCGCAGGAGCTTCATGCTGCGCAAGCGGGATCAACGCGCTACCCCCAAGTCGATGCGAGTATCGGTGCGCAACGCCAACGCATGAGCTCCAGCGGTCTCGGATTGGCCGGCGAGGCACGTGAGTTCAGTCTTTACAACACCAGTGTTGGCGTAAATTACCGCCTCGACTTGGCCGGAGGGAATCGTCGTGCGCTGGAAGCGCTGGCCGCTCGTGTGGACTACCGGAGCCATGAACTGGCGGGCGCGCAACTGACCCTTGCGGCAAATATCACCACCACCGCCATTGTCCGAGCAAAACTCGCGGGTCAGCTTGCGGCCACCAAAGCGATGGTCGAAGCACAGGACGAGCAGATCAATGTCACCCGCGAGCGGGTGCGTTTTGGTCAAGCAGCACCGGACGAACTGCTTGCACAGCAAACGCAGACCGAACAGACTCGTTCTGGACTACCCCTGTTGCTCAAGCAACTGCAACAAAGTGAGCATCTTCTGGCTACGCTTTCCGGCCAGGCCCCTGGTGACGCGAAGGTGCCGGATTTCACTTTGGCCGAGTTCAAACTGCCCACCGAATTGCCTCTTGTGATGCCTTCTGATCTGGTGCGCAGACGGCCTGATATTCAGGCGGCAGAAGCATTGCTTCACGCGGCGAATGCCGAATATGGGGTGGCGATCGCCAAGCTGTATCCACAAATCAACCTCAGTGCAAACCTTGGCTCACAAGCACTCACAACCGGGGCTCTTTTTGGCGGCAACTCTGCTGTTTGGAGTGTGCTGGGGCAGTTGACCCAGCCACTATTCAATCCGGGACTACCCGCAGAAAAACGGGCATCGCTGGCGGCATTGGATGCCGCAGCGGAAAATTATCAGGGCGTTGTGCTCGACGCTCTGCGCAACGTGGCGGACACATTGAGCGCACTGGAGCACGATGCACAGGCATTGAGTTCACTCGCGTTTGCAGACTCAACTGCACAGTCTTCCCTTGAATCCACGGGGCGTCAGTATGCGCTTGGCGCAGCCAGCTACACGCAATTGCTGATTGCAAGGCAGCAGGCTCAACAAAATAGCATTGCCTTGGTCGCAGCGCAGGCGCAACGACTTGCCGATAGTGCCGCTCTATTTCAGGCGATGGGTGGTGGTTATGATGGAATGAAGGTCAAGCCTTACTGAGCAACTTCGTTCCGTCGGAACGCAACTGACCGGAGGGTGAAATATGCCGATACAAGGTCTGCCGGGTAATCCCGAGTTCCTGGCACAAATCGCTGACCTTGGTTTCCGGCTGCCCCATCGCTGCCATCGCCAGGCGCAGCTTGGCTGCGGTCATCTTGAACGGCCGCCCGCCCTTCCTGCCGCGCGCCCGCGCCGACGCCAGCCCCGCGATGGTCCGTTCGGCGATCAGTTCACGCTCGAACTCGGCCAGTGCTGCGAAGATGCCGAAGACCAGCTTGCCGGCGGCGGTTGTGGTGTCGATTGCCGCACCATGGCCGGTCAGCACCTTGAGGCCAATGCCACGCCCGGTCAGATCATGCACGGTGTTGATCAGGTGACGAAGGTCGCGCCCGAGCCGGTCGAGTTTCCACACGACCAGCGTATCCCCTGGTCGCAGCGCCTTTAAGCAGCTCGCCAAACCGGGCCGATCCTCGCGTTTGCCAGATGCCTGGTCTTCGTAGAGTTGCGCCGGATCGACGCCGGCGGCGACCAGCGCATCGCGTTGTAAGTCGGTAGCCTGGGAGCCGTCTGCCTTCGATACCCGCATGTAGCCAATCAGCATGCCGCACCTGTCACATATACGTTCGATTATGTGACAGTGTGCGCCGGAAAGCGCTGGCCGTCAAAATTTGTCACTTAACCCGTCATTCTGTCTAAGACATGCAAAGGGTCCATCAGGCTCATAATGTGACAGAAATTCCGGGGGGATGCCTTCCTCCGCGAAGGTGGCGCGCAACTGTTCCAGGGAAGCTGGGTCGCGCCGACCATAGGAAGCCAACGCGAACAGCGAGCGTGCCGTCTCGGGGTTGTGCCGCGCTTCAATGATGGCCTCGTCGATGGCCTGGACTGCACGCTGCCAGTGATTGATGGGTTCGGGCTTCGGCGCTTTCGTCGGCA
>NZ_JBASOH010000059.1:0-38353 GCF_049658005.1 Azovibrio sp.
CAAGGGAGGTGTCGGTGCCGATATACAAACTCGAAACGTGGCGCGACCGGGCCTGGCGGGCATTGACGCCGGTCTCAAGGAACGCGAGAACGATCCGGTGGAGCGGCAACTCGACGACGCCAACCGGGGCATCGGCGAACTGGTCATGGAAATCGAGATCCTGCAGAAGGAAAGGCAGGCGAAGCGCCCTTTGGTCGGTCGGAGGTCGTCGCGATGAGCCGCGAGACCTCCGTGGGTACCGGCAAGCCCTATGGCCTGGAGCGGGTCTGCCGGGTGCTCGAATTTCCCCGCTCGACGGTCTATGCGCAGCAGGCGCGGGAATCGGCCAACGGGGTGGCCTTGCACCCGTAACGGCGTGGTCCGAAACCGAACCTTCCGGACGCCGATCTTCTGGCCGCAATCCGTGCCGACTTGGAAGCCTCGCCCTTTATTGGCGAAGGTCACCGCAAGGTCTGGGCGCGGCTTCGGATCCTGCGTGGCATCCGCGTCTCCCGTGCTCGTGCGCTGCGCCTGATGCGCGAGAACGGCTTGCTGTCTCCCCATCGTCGCCCCCAGGGCGAACCGATCCTGCACGACGGATCGATCCAGACGGATCGCCCCAACGAGATGTGGGGCACTGACACCGCATTGCAGGGCAACCGCTGTCCGGTGTTCGCCTTTGCTCAGCATCAACAAGCCCGCTGCCCGCAACCGCGCATCCCGCCAGGGATGATGGACCGACAGCTGGAACAAGGTTTCGCATTTGCAGGGGCTCAGGGTCAGGTTGATTTTCATCGCCGGCTTTCGGGAGTTAAGCCACTCCCTCAGAAGCAAGATTCAATCCAGTTTTGACGGATTGCTTACATTTCTGACAAACCGCAAACAACAGGTGAGTGCATGGCGATGCTGGCCAAGGACTAAATCACTGATTGCTCACCGATGCCAAAAAACAACCGCTTGATCAATCAACGCGCAAGCCGTTGATTTACATAGGTCGCTGGCGTGACGCTTGCGGACTTCGGGCAGTTTTGAGCCGGACAGAAAGGAGAGAGGAATGGCCCGGAGAGAGCGCCATGTGGCCAGAGGGAGGCTGGCAGCCGGACTGTCGAAGTCCGCAAACCTACTCAGCGTTTCGCGCATGTTCGCGGGGTCTGGCGGGAGCACATAAGAAAAAACCCCAACCGAGAGTGGTTGGGGTTTGAATTTTGGTGGCCAGTCGCGGAATCGAACCACGGACACGCGGATTTTCAATCCGCTGCTCTACCAACTGAGCTAACTGGCCAAACGAGGTCCGCATTATAGGCACACAAGCGGCGGAGGTCAAATGGAATTCGAGCTAAATTTCGCGTTTGAAGCCTCATGGCCCGATGGCGGGGGTTTTGGGTGTTCTGGACGCGGGCATGGGCCAAGCGTGCGTGCCGGGTGGTCGGGCCAGGATCAAGACCGCGCTTGCCATGTGAAATGGCGAATTCGGGAAATTTCGGGCAGGCGGATACGATCGCATCGGGGGACACCTTGCCGTGGCCGAAGCGGGGTGCGCCCTGGCGGCTGAGACCTCGCCGTGGCTTTGTCGGGTGGCTTTGTCACCGGACCGGCGAGTGCCCCGATGAGCCCGCCGCTGCCCGGTCAACCGCGTGGCAGGGTTTCAGCTTTAATGCAATTTCAATTGCGCAACCTGGGCCGTGTGTCAACCGCTTCGGGGATTGCTGCGTTTTCTCTGCCCATGGAGCATCCATTCATATCCACAGGAGAGTACACAGATGGGCAGTCTCAGTTACGAGTCTTTTGAAGAATTCCTGGAGCAACTCAAGGCCGCTGGTATCAGCATTACCCGTGAGCAGGAGTTGCGAGAACGTCTGGCGGAAGCTCAGGCCTGGCGCTATGCCTTCATGACGCTGGCCACTCATGGTCGTTCGATCGGCATCCGCTTCCAGGAGCCGGAGGAGGGTGTGGTGGATGCGGCTAGAGTCCGCGACACGCTTGCCCAGTTCCAGTTTCCCGAAAGTTCACAGCAGGTCTTTACTGCCAGTCTGAAAAGCTGGCACTGAGCCACTTCAAGACGTGTCCAGACGTGGTTGTCGGGTCGTTCAGAAGTTCCAGATGATGTCGCCACAGATCACCCTGGTTTCTCCCTTGACCTTGAAGCTGGCGGAGAGGGTGACACAAAGCTGGGCACTGGCAACGGAGAGGTAGGGCCGGGTGACCTGGACCTTGCCGAAGTTTTCCAGGGCCCGGCGGAAGTAAGGGCGCCGGGCCCAGCGGGCGCTCTGGGCATCGGCCAGCGGGGCAAAGCGGATGTCGCAGGCAGGGTGCACCTGGGCGTAGAGATTGGTGCCGATCTGCTGCCCTGCGGCATCCAGCACATAACAGAAGTCGGCCTGGGGCAGATCCAGAAAGGATGCGCAGGCTTCTTCCAGGCTGCGTTCGGCGGATAACAGCACCGAAGCATAGCCAATGGCGTTGATGTAGGGAGCAACAGCCTCCTGATAGCCCGCTTTTTCGTCTCGCCACCGGTGGTCGAAATCGCTCCAGAGTTTGTCAATGATGGTTTCACCTGCGTTGTGGCTGACCCGTTCAGCGTTCGGGCGCCCGAAGTAGTAACCCTGGACGAAATCGACATCCCCCTCCAGGGCAATATAAGCTTCCTGAAGCGTTTCGATGCCTTCCACCAGCACCATGGCGCCGGCTTCATGCAGCAGTTGCACCATCTGGGCCATGAAGCGTCGCAGCTTGCTGTCCGCCGCAGCGGAGACGATGAGAGAGCGGTCCAGCTTGACGATTTCCGGCTTCAGGCGCCATACCCGGTCGAAATTGGAATGTCCGGCCCCGAAGTCGTCCAGGGCGATCAGGCAGCCCATGTCGCGAAAGTAGTCCACGGCATTTTGTAGCTGGGAGACATCCTGAACTGCATCTTCAAGCACTTCGATCACCAGGCGCTGAGGGGCAACGCCGGCACGCTGGCAGGCATCCAGCAGGAAGCCCTGCTCGCCCCGTGCCCGGCCTTGCAGGAACACTTCTGCATTCATGTTGAGAAACAGCCATCCTGGCGCCTGGCCCGGGCGCTGGCGCTGGCCCGCGAAATTGGCCAGGTGCAGGGCGCGACAGAGCCGGTCCAGTTCCAGCAGTTGCTCGAAATCCTGACTGACGCTTTGCAGGACCTGCAAGGGCGAGATGGGTTCATTGGCCCTGTTCCTGGGGCGCATCAGCGCTTCATGGCCTACTGGGCGGCGGTGGGAAAGGCTGAAGATAGGCTGATAGTGGGAACTCAGGGTGATGCCGTCCAGCCTGGGGGGCCGGGCTTGATAGCCGTCCGAACTGTTTGTAATGCAGGCGTTGATGTCGGGAAAGCGGGAAGGCAGGTGGGTCGGGGCGGACAAAAGAGTATGATCCCGGGCGTTATTTTTCCAAGACCGGGGATTGTATATGAAGACGCACATGAAGACGCCTATGGAGAAAGCGCTGACTCCCTACGAGGCCGTGGGTGGAGAGGTGGTTGTAGGTCGACTGGCGGATCGTTTTTATGAACTGATGGATACCGTGCCTCAGTTTGCTGGCATCCGCGCCATGCATCCGGCAAGCCTGCAGGGCTCCCGGGACAAGCTGTTCATGTTTCTCTCGGGCTGGTTTGGCGGCCCCGATCTGTTCGTGGAAAAATTCGGCCACCCCCGCCTGCGGGCCCGGCACCTGCCCTTTGCCATCGGCACCGCCGAGCGGGACCAGTGGGTGGCCTGCATGGTCCTGGCGATGGAAGATGTGGGCGTGGAAGAAGGGCTGCGAAAGAAATTGCTGGAGAACTTTTTCAACACGGCCGACTTCATGCGCAACAAACCGGATTGAAAGAGCAACAATAAGTTGCTGCAATGCAGCAGGTGCGGCCCGGATTTTGTTAGAATCCGTGCTTTTGAATTTCTGGCCCCTACCCATGTCCACCCGCCCCATTCGCAACATCGCCATCATTGCCCACGTTGACCACGGCAAGACCACCCTGGTCGACCAACTCCTGCGCCAGTCCGGCACCTTTGCAGCCCACCAGCAGGTGGCCGAGCGGGTGATGGACTCCAACGACCTGGAAAAGGAACGAGGCATCACCATCCTCGCCAAAAACACCTCCGTCGAATACGAAGGCATTCACATCAATATCGTCGACACCCCGGGACACGCGGATTTCGGCGGTGAAGTGGAACGGGTGCTGGGCATGGTGGACGGCGTGGTGCTGCTGGTGGACGCGGTCGAAGGCCCGATGCCGCAGACCCGCTTCGTGACCAAGAAGGCCCTGGGCCTGGGTCTGAAGCCCATCGTCGTGGTGAACAAGGTGGACCGGGACGGCGCCGATCCCGACAACGCCGTCAACCTGACCTTCGACCTGTTCGACAAACTGGGCGCCACCGACGAACAGATGGATTTTCCCATTGTTTACGCTTCCGGCCTGAACGGCTGGGCCGCCCTGGAACTGGATGCACCGCGGGAGAACATGCGTCCCCTGTTCGACACCATCCTGCGCCATGTGGCCGCACCCGATGCCGACGTGAATGCACCCCTGCAATTCCAGATTTCCGCGCTCGACTATGACTCTTACGTGGGGCGTATCGGTATCGGCCGCATCAAGCGCGGCAAGGTCAAGTCCGGCCAGCAGGTGATGGTCATGTTTGGTACCGAGGAAGAGGCTGCCCTGCACGAGCGTACCCCCTTCAAGGCCAAGATCGGCCAGGTATTCGGCTACAAGGGCCTGAACAAGGTGGAACTGGAAGAGGGGACCGCTGGCGACATCGTCCAGGTGACCGGCATCCAGGACCTGGTCCTGGGTTGCACCCTGACCGATCCTGATCATCCCGAAACCCTGCCCCTGCTGAAGATCGACGAACCCACCCTGTCCATGCAGTTCATGGTCAATACCAGCCCCCTGGCCGGTACCGAAGGCAAGTTCGTCACCAGCCGCCAGATTCGCGACCGTCTGCACAAGGAATTGCTGACCGACATGGCCCTGCGGGTGGATGACACCTCCAACGCCGACGTGTTCGATGTCTGCGGCCGGGGCGAACTGCACCTGTCCATCCTGCTCGAGAACATGCGTCGCGAAGGCTTCGAACTGGCCGTGGGCCGTCCCCGTGTCGTCAAACGCATCATCGATGGTGTCGAGTGCGAGCCTTTTGAAATGCTGACGGTGGACGTCGAAGAAGGTCATCAGGGCGGCGTCATGGAATCCCTGGGCTTGCGCAAGGGCGACCTGCTGGACATGGTGCCGGATGGCCGTGGCCGGGTGCGCATCGAATACCGCATTCCTGCCCGGGGCCTGATCGGCTTCCAGGGTGAATTCATGAACCTGACCCGCGGTACCGGCCTGATGAGCCATGTGTTCGACGAATATGCGCCCGTCAAGGAAGGTGGCGTGGGGGACCGTCGCAACGGCGTGCTGATCTCCCAGGAAAACGGCGAAGCCGTGGCCTACGCCATCTGGAAGCTGCAGGACCGCGGCCGCATGTTCGTGGTGCACAACGACAAGGTTTATGAGGGCATGATCATCGGCATCCACAGTCGTGAAAACGACTTGGTGGTCAATCCGGTCAAGGGCAAGCAGCTCACCAATGTGCGCGCTTCCGGGACCGACGAAGCCGTGCGCCTGGTGCCGCCGGTGCAGCTCACCCTGGAATCGGCCATCGAGTTCATCGCCGATGACGAGCTGGTGGAAATCACCCCGAAGAGCATCCGCATCCGCAAGCGCTTCCTGTCCGAAAACGAACGCAAGCGCTCGCTGCGCTCCTGAGCCGATACGAACCCGCCCCCGTAGCGACGGCCGCACGAATGGGTGCGAACGTCTCTGCGGGGGTAGTTGAAGGCGAATGAAAAAACGGTCTCTGGGCCGTTTTTTCTTGCTTCCCCTGCGGGTTTCTTCTTCTGGCTAGGTAGCGTGGCAGAACCCATCGTGGCAGAACCCATCAACGAGGCTGGGTTCTGCAAGGTTTATTATTGAACTCTCCCTTCCTGCCGTGCGATTTCCCGGCGCAGGTGCTTCAAGGCAGGGGTCACGATGGCGATGAAATAGGCTTCCCGGAGGCGGCGCTGGGCCGTGGCGGTAGCGATATAGCCGCGGGCGCCCTGATGCAGCAGGGCGGCGTTGGCGGCCCGTAGCGCAAGTTCTCCGCCGGCCAGACGCAGGCGCAGCACTTCGGTGAGCCGATGGGGGGTGGCCGGCGCGGCCGCTCCGGCATCGAGCAGGGCGGCCAGGCGGAAGGTTTCGGCTTCGGCATCATCGAGTGCCGCCTGCAGTGTCTCGGCCTGGTCGTCCTCGAAGCAGTTGATGTGCGAATGGGTGCGGCCGACGCGCTCGATGAGGGCGATGCAGTCGCGGATCAGGCCGAGGCCCATGCCGAGCTGGGCCAGGATCATGCCGGGCTGGATGCGCTGCAGATAGGCTGCGCCCTGCTCGGGATGGGCGAGCACGCGGCGGTCGTCGATGCGCACAGTGCGGAACTGGCAGGCCAGGGTCCGCGTCCCTTCGAGGGCCGTGAAGCGTACCCCATCGATGAGCTTGAAGCCTTCTTGCTTGCAGTCGACGACAAAGAAAAGCAGGCGTCCGTCACCCTCGACCGGGCAGCCGGTCACGAAGACATGGTCGGCGCCGAGGTTGGATACCCAGGGCAGCGTGCCGTTGATTTCGTAGCCGCCCTCGACGCGGCGGGCACTGAGCAAAAAGCGTTCGATCGTGCAGCTCGACTTCATCGTATTGGAGAGGCCGGTGCCACCCAGCAAGCGGCCGGTGGCAAGCGCCGGCAGCCATTCGGCCTTGGCCGTGTCGTTGTCGCAGAGCTGGATGTAGCGGGCGCAGGCCGTCTGGCACCAGTGCAGAAAGGCGCTCGAGAGGCAGGTTTCGCCGATTTTTGCCATCTGCGCGATGGTGTCGGCGAGGCCCTTGCCGCTACCGCCGTACTTCGGATCGACGACGCCGGCAAAGGCGCCGATCTGGCCGGCGGCGCGCAAAAAGGATTCGGGATATTCGCCTTCGAGATCGATGGCGGTGACGCGCGGCGAAAGATCGCGGGCGATCAGCGCGGCGAGGTCGAGGGTAACGGGTTCGGCAAGGGTGGACATGTCTTTTTCCTTGAAAATGGCTTCAGCTTCTCAGTCGCCGCTCCAGTGGCGGTGGGCCAGGCGGGCCAGCCAGTCGAGGGCGAAGCCAAGCAGGCCGATGAAGAGCACGCAGGCCATCAGTTCGCCATAGGCCATGCGGTCGCGGGTGTCGAGAATGAAGTAGCCCAGGCCGGCATTGACGCCGAGCATCTCGGCCGGCACCAGCACCACCCAGATGAGGCCGATGGCAAGGCGCACCCCGGTGAGCAGGTGGCTGGCGATGGCCGGCACGGTGATGTGCCAGAGCCGCTCCCGGCGATTGGCGCCGAGGCTGTCGGCCAGGGTCAGCCAGAGCGGGTCGATCGCCTGGATGCCGGCGGCCACGTTGAGCACGATCGGCCAGACGGCGGCAAAGGCGATCAGAAAGATGACCGGCGCCTCGCCGACGCCCAGCGCCATGACGGCGATGGGCATCCACGAGAGCGGCGAAATCATGCGCAGGAACTGGAAGGTGGTCGAGCTCAGGCGATGAAAGGTCGGCCAACTGCCGACCAGCAGGCCGAGCGGCACGCCGACGCAGAGGGCACCGGCCAGCCCATAGACGACGCGGCGCAGGCTGGCCAGGGCGTGCTGCCAGATGTCCGGCCCGGCCGCCAAATCGAGCATGGCCTGCCAGGTCGCTTCCGGCGCAAAGCGTGCCGCCATCGGGGAATCGCGCCCCAGGCCATGCACGGTGAGCCACCACAGCCCCAGCATCAGGAGGAGGCCGAGGCTGGGCCAGACGATGTGCTCATAAAACCAGCGGGGAGCGAAGGCGCGGGTTTGCCTCATGATCAGGCGGTGAGAGTTTCGCTGCGCGTGTATTTTTCTGGCAGGCCAAAGGCCTTCAGCCCACCGAGCGCGGCGATGGCTTTCCTCACGAAGCGCTCATCCACCAGGTCGCGTGCCACCAAGGCCGGATCGAGGCCGGCCAGGAAGCGGTTGTCGCCCTCGACCTGCGTGGCCTTCAAGAGCTTCACCAGCTGCTCGGTGTAAGAGGGGAAAGGGTAGGGCTGAAAGTCGATGCGCGCTGCTTTCCATTCCGGGTGGCGAATCGCGCCCTCCTTGACGTACTGCTGCTGGCGCTCGGCATTGGGCACCAGCACCCGCTCCAGCACCGCCGGCGGGAAGGGCGTGTATTTCCCCTGCCCGTCCCGGGAGAGGAGCTGCGAGCCTTCCCTGCGGTTGTCGTTGAGCCAGTGCTGGGCGCCGACGATGGCGTTCACCACCTTTTGCGACCAGTCCGGGCGATCCGCGAGGTCGCGCTCGTGCATGCTGACGACGCAGCAGGCATGCTCGCGCCAGACATCGCCGGTAAAGCGCAGGATGCGGCCGATGCCCTGGGTTTCGGCGGCCGCATTGAAGGGCTCGGCGACGATGAAGCCGGCGATGGCGCCGTTGGCGAGCGCCGGCCCCATGTCGGCCGGGGCCATGATGGAGAGCGCCACTTCGTTCGGCTTCAGACGGCCGGCCGGCTTGGTGACGACGGCAAGGCCATGCTCGCGCAGCAGGTGCTGCACTACCACGTTGTGGATCGAATACCAGAACGGCACGGCCACCCTCTTGCCGCCCAGGTCGCGGACTTCCCGAATCTCTGGCGCCACCGTGAGGGCCGAGCCGGACATGTGGTTCCAGGCCACCACCTTGGCCGGAAAGTGGCTGCCATAACGCGACCAGACGGTCATCGGCGAGAGCAGGTGCACGACGTTGACCTGGCCGGCCATGAAGGCTTCGACGATCTGGGCCCAGGAACGGAACAGCCGGGGCGCCTCCACTTCCAGCCCCTGGGCTTCAAACAGCTTCCGGCCATGGGCCACGAGCAAGGGCGAGGCATCGGTGATCGGCAGGTAACCGATGCGCACCGGGTCATTCGGGTTGGCGGCGCGGGCCAGCGGCGGCAGCGCGAGGCTGCCGGTCAAGAGCGCCGAAAGGCGCAAAAAGTCGCGCCGGGAAACAGGAAGAGAAACAGGAAAGGAATCCGGCAGGGAATCCGGCAGATCCTCGCTCGGATCGGCAAAAATTTGGTCGTTCATGGCAACTCCTTAAAGGTCGGGAAACCAGGCTGTGCCCGGGCTGGAGAGGGCATCGAGAATTGCTTCGCGCAGCGCATTGAGGGCCGGCGAGCGATGCAGGCGCGGCGCCTTGCCGTCGGGCCGCCATTGG
Source organism: Azovibrio sp. (assembly GCF_049658005.1). Classification (NCBI taxonomy): domain Bacteria; kingdom Pseudomonadati; phylum Pseudomonadota; class Betaproteobacteria; order Rhodocyclales; family Rhodocyclaceae; genus Azovibrio; species Azovibrio sp. The sequence goes on from NZ_JBASOH010000059.1 coordinate 9,247, forward strand.
CCGACGATATGAGCCGGCTCCCCGTCGCCGCGACGGGCGAGCAGCAGCACCCGGTCGCCGATGCGCAGGGCTTCATCGATGTCGTGGGTGACCAAGAGGGCCGCGCTGCGTTGGCGGTGGGCGAGATCGACGAGCAGGTCCTGCATGGCTTCGCGCGTGATGGCATCCAGGGCCGAAAAAGGCTCGTCGAGGTAGATGATTTCCGGCTCCCGGGCCAGGGCCCGCGCCAGGGCGACGCGCTGGGCCATGCCGCCGGAGAGGGAGCGGGGCTTTTGCTGGGCCTGCTCGGCCAGGCCGACCGAGGCCAGCATCCGTTCGATGCGGGCGGCCCGCTCGCTTTTGGCTTCTTTGGGCCGACAGGCGAAATCGAGGCCGAAGGCGACGTTTTCTGCCACCGTCAGCCAGGGCAGCAAGGCGGGTGACTGGAATACGACACTGGCCTTGGCGGCGCGTCTGGCGCCAGATTCCCCATCCACCGTGACGCTGCCGCTTGCCGGCTCGGCCAGGCCGGCGAGCAGGCGCAGCAAGGTGGACTTGCCGCAGCCGGAAGCGCCGATCAGGCAGACGATCTCGCGCCGCGCGATATCGAGGTCCACGCCGGCAAACACCGGCGCCTTCCCATAGGAAAACGCCAGTTGGCGGGCCGACAACAGGACGTCTGCGCTGCCCACGACTCAGTCCTGGGGCTGCCAGCGGTAGGGCGCCAGTTCCGGATTGAGTTCGGTATCGGCAAGCACGTTGCTGAAATTGCACAGGGTCGCCAGGGCGACGCCGAGGATCACCTCGATCACCTGCTGCTCGCCATAGCCGGCCGCCTTGAAGGCTTGCAGCTCGGCGTCGCTGACGGCCCCCTTGCTGCGGATGATGGCGCGGGTGAAAGCGGCCAGGGCTTCCAGTTTCGGGTCTGGCAGGGGGCTCTGGCGGCGCAGCGCTTCGACCAGTTCCTCGGGCAGCTTGCCCTGCTTGTAGGCCACGGCAGTATGGCCGGCGACGCAGAAGCTGCAGCCATGGTTGGTGGCGGCGGTGATCTGCACCACCTCCCGCTCGGCCAGGGAAAAGCTGCTGCGGCTGTTGATCTCGGTGAGGGTCAGGTAGGCTTCCAGGGCCACTGGCGCGTTCGCCAGCACCCCGAGCAGGTTGGGCACGAAGCCGTTTTTGGCCTTGGCCTTTTCCAGGTAGGGGCGGCTGGCTTCGGGGGCGGATTCGATGCTGTGGACGGTGATGCGGGACATGGAAGGCTCCTTGTAAATAAAGACAGGGAAATTGTCGGCGCCGGGCGGTCTGCCCTCGATGCGCGAAGCTCCCTGTTTCTTGCTCGAAAATCTTGAGTTCAGGTGCTCAAGGCGGACACTGCGGGCGGACACTGCCCGGCAGCGCCAGGGTCAGACGGCCCGAGGCTGAATCATGCAGGGTTACTTCAAGGTTGATGTGAAGGGCGCGATGGTAAAGAGCCGCCGGTCTGCTGGCAAAGACGAAAAAACGATATCCATATGCGCAGATCGCTCGATGCGCGCCAACTCGCCCAACTCGGCGCCCGCGCCCCAGGGGGTATGTGAAAAAAAACCCCGGCGGACCGGGGGGGTTTCTGGGCACTGATGGGCTTAGCTGCCCAGGCGTTCGGGCAGTATGTCGCGCAGCGAGGTGGCGGCGTCGCGCAGCATTTTCTCGGTGGTGGGCCAATCGACGCAGGCGTCGGTGACCGAGCAGCCGTACTTCAACTGGGATAGATCGGCAGGGATGGGCTGGTTGCCGGCTTCGATGTTGGATTCGATCATCACTCCGACGATGGACTGGTTGCCGGCGCGGATCTGGCTCACCACGTCGGCCATCACCAGAGGCTGCATTTCCGGCTTCTTGTAACTGTTGGCGTGCGAGCAGTCCACTACCAGGTTGGCGGGCAGGCCGGCCTTTTTCAGGGCTGCCTCGGCCAGGGCGATGGAGACCGTGTCGTAGTTGGGCTTGCCGTCGCCGCCGCGCAGCACCATGTGGCCGTAGGGGTTGCCGGTGGTGCGCACGATGCAGACCTTGCCGTCCATGTCCAGTCCGAGGAAGGAGTGGGGCCGGGAGGCGGAGAGGATGGCGTTGATGGCGACGCTCAAATCGCCGCTGGTGCCGTTCTTGAAACCGACCGGGGTCGAGAGGCCGGAAGACATTTCCCGGTGGGTCTGGGATTCGGCGGTGCGGGCGCCGATGGCGGTCCAGGAAATCAGGTCGCCATAGTACTGGGGTGAGTTGGGGTCGAGCGCCTCGGTGCCGGTGGGCAGGCCGGTTTCATTGACCTGGAGCAGGAATTCCCGGGCCTTTTCCATGCCCACGTCCACCTGGAAGGAGTCGTCCATGAAGGGGTCGTTGATATAGCCCTTCCAGCCCACGGTGGTGCGGGGCTTTTCGAAATAGACGCGCATCACGATCAAGAGCACGTCGGCCAGCTCGTCGGCCAGGGTCTTCAGGCGGCGGGCATAATCCAGGCCGGCGACCGGGTCGTGGATGGAACAGGGGCCGACCACCACGAACAGGCGCGGGTCCTGGCGGTCCAGGATGGCGTTCAGCGCCTTGCGGCCGTTGGAGACGGTGCGGGCGGCAGTCTTGCTCATGGGCAGACGGGCGTGGAGTTCGGCCGGGCTGGGCATGGGGTCGAAAGCCGCGACATTGATATTTTCGAGGGTGTCGATCTTGTCGTCGAGGGGCGTTACCTGGGTCATTGCGTTAGGGTCCTTATCATGTCTTTGACGGCAGCCACCTTGTCCTTCAGGGTGGGGCTGTGGCGCACCAGCGCGAGTTTATCCTGTCCGGCCAGTTTGTAGTTCCGGTTCTTCTGGATCAAGTCGATGATCCGGCTCGGTTCGATAGGCGCCAGCTTGGAAAATTCCGGGCCGAAGGTGATCAGGATCTGGTCGGCGGTGGCGTCCAGCTTCTGCACGCAGCAGGGCTTGACCAGGATGCGCAGGCGGTGGGTGGCGATCAGGGATTCGCCCTGGGGCGGCAGTTCGCCGAAGCGGTCGATCAGCTCTTCTTGCAGGGCGTCCACTTCTTCTTGCTGCTCGCAGTTGGCCAGGCGCTTGTAGAGGTTGAGCCGCTCGTGCACGTCCGGGCAGTAGGCGTCAGGGAGCAGGGCGGGCACGTGCAGGTTGATGTCCGTCGTGATCCCGATAGGCTGGGTCAGGTCCTCTTCGGTCAGGTGCTTGCCCTGGCGCAGGGCGGAGACGGCCCGGTTCAGCATGTCGGTAAACACGTTGAAGCCCACTTCCTGCATCTCGCCCGACTGGTTGTCCCCCAGCACTTCGCCGGCGCCGCGGATCTCCAGGTCGTGCATGGCGAGGTAGAAGCCGGAACCCAGGTCTTCCATCATCTGGATTGCTTCGAGGCGCTGCCGGGCTTGCTGGGTCATGGCTTGTTCGTCCTGGACCAGCAGGTAGGCATAGGCCTGGTGATGCGAGCGGCCCACCCGGCCGCGGAGCTGGTGCAGTTGGGCGAGGCCGAATTTTTCCGCCCGGTTGATCAAGATGGTGTTGGCGTGGGGGTTGTCGATGCCGGTTTCGATGATGGTGGTGCAAAGCAGCAGGTTGGCCCGCTGGCTGGTGAAATCGCGCATCACCCGCTCCAGATCCCGTTCCCCCAGCTGGCCGTGGCCGACCAGGATGCGGGCTTCGGGGAGCAGCTTTTCCAGCTTTTCCCGCATGTTCTCGATGGTGTCCACCTCGTTGTGGAGGAAGTACACCTGGCCGCCCCGCTTCAATTCCCGCAGCACGGCTTCGCGGATGATGCCGTCCGAGAAGCGGGAGACGAAGGTCTTGATCGCCAGCCGTTTTTGCGGCGCCGTAGCGATCACCGAGAAATCGCGCAGACCTTCGAGGCTCATCGCGAGGGTCCGGGGAATCGGGGTGGCGGTGAGGGTCAGCACGTCCACTTCGGCGCGCAGGGCTTTCAGGGCTTCCTTCTGGCGCACCCCGAAGCGGTGTTCTTCGTCGATCATCACCAGGCCCAGGCGGGCGAATTTCACGTTCCTGGCAATCAGCTTGTGGGTGCCGATGACGATGTCGATCTTGCCTTCTTCGAGTTCCTTGAGGGCCTGGGCGGTTTCCTTGGCGGTCTTGAAGCGGGAAATTTCGGCCACCTTCACCGGCCAGTCGGCGAAGCGGTCGGCAAAGGTCTGGTAGTGCTGTTCGCAAAGCAAGGTGGTGGGGCAGAGCACGGCCACCTGGCGTCCGCCGGCCACGGCGCAGAAGGCGGCGCGCAGGGCCACTTCGGTCTTGCCGAAGCCCACGTCGCCGCACACCAGCCGGTCCATCGGTTTGCCGGACTTCATGTCCTCGATCACGGCGGCGATGGCGGCGGCCTGGTCCGGGGTTTCCTCGAAGCCGAAGCCAGCCGCAAAGGCCTCGTAGTCCTGCTCGGTGAATTCGAAGGCGTGGCCCTGGCGGGCGGCCCGGCGGGCGTACAGGGCCAGTAGTTCGGCGGCCGTGTCGCGGGCCTGGAGGGCGGCCTTGCGCTTGGCTTTTTCCCACTGGCCGGAGCCCAGTGTGTGCAGGGGGGCCGCATCCGGGTCGGCGCCCGAGTAGCGGGAGATCACATGCAACTGCGATACCGGCACGAACAGCTTGGCATCGAGGGCGTAATGCAGCTCCAGGAACTCCAGGGGACCTTCGCCCAGGTCCATGTGCACGAGGCCCATGTAGCGGCCGATGCCGTGGGTTTCGTGCACCACCGGGTCGCCTACCTTGAGTTCGGTCAGGTCCTTCAGCCAGTTGTCCAGGCTGGCCTTGCGCTTTTGTTCCTTGCGGGTTTTCCTGGGGCTGCCGGCGTAGAGCTCGCTTTCGGTGATGAAGGCCAGCTGGTCGAGCAGCAGGCCGCTCTGGAGCGGGGCGGTGCTCAGGGCCAGCTTGCTGTCCCCGGCCAGGAAAGCGGCCAGGTCGGCGCTGGGCTCCGGCCGTATCCCATGCTCGGCCAGGGTCTGGGCCAGGGTTTCCCGGCGACCGTGGGATTCGGCCAGGATCAATACCCGTCCGTCAAAGCCGGCGAGGAAGTTTTTCAGGGCCGCCAGGGGCTCTTCGGCGCGCCGGTCCACCGCAATGTCGGGCAGGGGACTGCCGGCCTGGGGCTGGAACTGGATGCGGCCGTAAGGTCTGGCCGCCAGGAAGAAGTCTTCTTCCGGAACGAACAATTCCCTGGGGGGCAGCAGGGGTTTGGTCTTGTCGCCCTGGAGCATGTCATGGCGGGAGCGGGTGTTTTTCCAGAAATCCGCCAGGGCCCCGGATACGTCTGCGTGGGTCACCAGCAGGGCGTTGTCCGGCAGATAATCGAACAGGCTGGCGGTTTCCTCGAAAAAGAGGGGCAGGTAATACTCGATGCCGGCGGTGGCGATGCCGGCAGAGACATCCTTGTACACGGCCGCCTTGGCCGGGTCCCCTTCGAAGGTCTCGCGGAACTTCTGGCGAAAGCGGGTGCGGCCCTTGTCGTCCATGGGAAATTCCCGGGCCGGCAGCAGGCGGACAGCGGGTACAGGGTAGAGGGAGCGCTGGGTATCCACATCGAAGGTGCGGATGGATTCAATCTCGTCGTCGAACAGATCGATCCGGTAGGGCAGGGGCGAGCCCATGGGAAACAGGTCGATCAGCCCGCCGCGGATCGAGTATTCCCCCGGGGAAATCACCTGGGTGACATGGTTGTAACCGGCCAGGGTGACCTGAGTGCGGAACTGCTCGGCGTCGAGCTGTTCGCCCTTGCCGAAGGAGAAGGTATAGGCGGCGAGGAAGGCGGGGGGCGCGAGGCGGTAGACGGCGGTCGAGGCCGGCACCAGCAGCACCTGGCATTCCCCCTGGCGCACGGCCCAGAGGGTGGCCAGGCGCTCGGAGATCAGATCCTGGTGCGGCGAGAAACTGTCGTAGGGCAGGGTTTCCCAGTCCGGCAGCAGCCGCACCTTGATGCCGGGCGCGAACCAGGGGATTTCTTCCAGCAGGCGCTGGGCGTCCAGGGCATTGGCGGTAATGACGGCAAGCAAGCGTCCTCCGGCTTCCTGGGCGGCCTGGGCCAGCAACAGGGCATCGAAGGCGCCCGCGCCGGCCGGCCAGTCCACCCGGTTTCCGGGTTGAGGCAGGGGCGGCAGGGGCAAGGCAGAAAGACTGGTGGAAGGGGTCACGGCAGGGCGGCGGAACGGGAAAGGGCGTGATTATACCGGCTCAGGCTCACCTGGATCTTCAGCCGCCGGTCATGGACATGAAGCGCATGACCTGGGGAGTGTCCATCTGGTGCTTGAAGTCGTGGGCCCTGGGCTTGCTGCTCATGCTGTCCATGATGGCCTGGCGCACGGCTTCGTCGTCATCAGGATGCTGGCGCAGGAGTGGCAGCAAGGCGGTGGCAGCGTTGTGGCCCAGGCAGGGATGAAGTTCCCCCTTGGCGGTGATGCGCACCCGGTTGCAGGTATCGCAGAAGTTGTGGCTGAGGGGGGAGATGAAGCCGACCCGGGTCTGGTGGCCGGGGATGCGCCAGTAACGGGCCGGGCCGCCGGAGCTTTCAGTAGAAGGGATGAGTTCGAAGTGCCGTTGCAGGCGGGCCAGGGTTGCCTGGCTGGAAACATGGGTTCCGGAACGGCCGGAAATGGCGCCCAGGGGCATGGCCTCGATGAAGGAAATGTCCAGTTGCTCGTTCAGGGCAAAGCGCACCAGGTCCTCGAATTCGTCGTCATTGAAACCCTTCATCATGACCACGTTGAGCTTGGTGTGCACGAAACCGGCGGCGGCGGCGGCGCGGATGCCTTGCAACACCTTGTCCAGGCTGCCGGTGCGGGTGATGGTCCTGAAGCGCCCGGCATCGAGGGTGTCGAGGCTGATGTTGAGACGGTTGACCCCCGCATTCCGGAGCGCCGCGGCGTAATGCTTCAGCTGGGAACCGTTGGTGGTCAGCACCCGTTCGCGCAGCCCTTGCAGTTGTCCGATTTGCTCCAGCAGCCACAAGGCGTTGGGGCGTACCATGGGCTCACCCCCGGTGATGCGCAGCTTGCTGACCCCGAGCCCGACGAACACCCGGGCGACCCGCAGACACTCTTCCAGACTCATGATTTGATCCCGGGGCAGGAAGGTCATCGCTTTGCTCATGCAGTAGGTGCAGCGGAAGTCGCAACGGTCGGTGATCGAGAGGCGTACATAGCTGATCTGGCGGCCGTATTGGTCTACCAGCGGACCTGCCGGCAAGTTCCGGTTCAAGGAGGGCAGCGGCGGGCGGGAGGCAGACCGGTGTTTGATCTTTAGCCTGGGATCGAGCGTTTCGTTGTGCATGGGGTCTCCGATCCGGGGCGCCGATTATCGTTCCCCGAATCGCTGGCAGTAACCGCGCCAGATCAAGAATATCAAGAATATTCAGTTGCTTGCTGAGGGTGGATGGCGGCCGCCGATGCCGGACTGGCTCGGGCAAATCCTCGTGCTATGATCAGGCCTTGACGCGTTCAAGGGCAAACCGGGCGTGATTCCGGGACGTAAAGCCGGTAGATCCGACTCCCGACGGGAAGGAGGCTGGGTTGCAGGACTTGATTCAGGCGCATTCCCACCTGAATTCTGCGGCGCATGCCTCCGGTCTCCCATGGCGATGAATGGTGACAGAGGGAATAGCGACAGAGGGGGGTTTCGTGTCAGCCAAAATGCGCGGCATTGCGAATGTAATCATGGTCGTTGCGCTGGCCATACTGATCTTCATCCTGGGTACCATTGCGGGCTTTCTGATCTTGAAGCAGACCCCGGAGCAGGCGGCCGCTGCGCCACCCGTCTATGTGAACCTGGGGCCGGTCATTGCCCAGGTGGGTGGCGGCCGCTTCATCCGCACCGAGGTGCAACTGGAGATTGCCGGGCCTGAATATGCCGGTTTGTTCGAAACCTACCGGCCTCAGGTGATGGACCGGGTGGTGAATGGCCTGGGCCAGATGTCAGAGCAGGACCTCTATTCCATCGAGGGCAAACGCAAGGCTCAGGAAGTCATTGCTGCCCATCTGAATCACTACTTTGAAAAGCCGCTGGTCGAGGAAGTTTATTTTTCCAGTTTCATGGTGTCAGGCGGCTGACCTGGCCACCCTGCCGGGCTGAAGTTAGAATCTTCTCATTCGGGTGGCGAGGGTCGGGATATGTTCAAGTTTTTTCAGGCGCGAAGGGGGGATGAAAACCCTCCCTTGCGCTCCTGTTGTCTGTTTTCTGCTTTGCCCGCCAGGGATATCCAGATTGTTCAGGGATTCTTGCACGCGCGCCATTACCAGGCGGGCGAGGTCATTTTTGATGAAGGCGAAGAGGGCCAGGCGCTGTACATCCTGATGTCCGGCCAGGTCGGCATCTGTCGGCAAGGCGCTGAGAATACGCCGCTTGCGATGCTGGGGCCCGGCGACTTTTTTGGGGAAATGGCGATTCTGGATGGAGCCCCCCGGATGGCCCAGGCCAGGGCAAGGAGTCCTGTCGAGGTGTTGGTCCTGTTCCGTGGCGACTTTCTCAATCTGATGGACGACCATGCCCGGATCGCCTCCCATATTGCACTGGAACTGGCACGTCAGCTGGGGGACCGCCTGCGGCGCACCGTCAATGCCCAGGGCGTGCAGCCATGAACGAGGCGCGGGGATACCGTTATCGCTCCGGCCCCCTGGTCTGGGCCCTCGTCATCGCCGGCACTTGTCTGGTGTTGTTCCTCTTCCAGAAAATCCTCTGGCTGGTGCTGCCCTTCTTGCTGGCGGTGGTGATTTACTACCTGCTGCTGCCCATGCAGGAGCATCTGGTCTTGCGCGGGGTGTCCCGGGCTCACGCCACCAATCTCGTCAGCCTGGGCGCCTTTGGCGTACTGGTGGGCGGCATGGCCCTCGCTTTTCCCTGGCTCGCCGCCCATGCGGTCGGTTGGCAGGAAAGTGCCATGCGCTATTTGCAGGGCGGGCTATTTTTCGTGGTTCAGGCCCTTTATCAACTGGAAGGCCGCTTCGACATGCTGGCCGACGCTCATGTCAGCACCGAGTTCGTCCGCCAGGTAGCAGAACTGATCGACAGTTTTGCCAGTAAATACCTGGGCCCCCTGGCCGTCGGGGTGGCGGCCTGGACGCCCCTGTTCCTGCTGTCGCCTTTCATTGCCTATTTCATGCTGCGCGATGGTTCGGCCTTCCGCCATTTCCTGATCCGGGCGGTGCCCAATGCTTTTTTTGAGCGCACCCTGTATTTGTTCGACCAGGTAGATCGCACCGCCCGGCTTTATTTCCAGGGCTTGCTGGCCTTGACCTTGCTCGATGCCCTGTGTCTGGCAGCCGGTTTGTGGTGGCTGGGAGTTTCCGCCCCCTTGTTGCTGGGCGTGGTCACGGCAGTGCTGGCCTGGATTCCCTATGTGGGGTCGGTGCTGGGCTGCTTGCTGGTAGTGCTGGTGGCTGCCACGGATTTCCCCGAAGTTCCTCAGGTGGCCTATGGGGCCATCGCGCTCTTCATCGTGGTGCGGATCCTCGATGATTTCCTGTTCATGCCGATGACGGTGGGACGCAGTCTCAAACTGCATCCCTTGTTGACCGTGGTGATGATTTTTGTAGGCGGTGCTGTGGCGGGCATTTCTGGTTTGATGCTGGTGCTGCCTGTGTTGGGCGTGATCATGGTGCTGGGGGAAACCATTGGGCAGGTGCTGGATGATCCTCGCCTCATGGCCCGTCATTTGCACGCCCGGCAGTTGCGCCAGGCGGTGGTGAGCCGGGATCTGTACTGATTTTCTCAAGGTATGCCGGGTGCGATGCCTTAAAATCATGCCTTTTCCCCTCACTGGAAGATCATGCCGCACCGCAAGTTGAACGTCCCTGAACGAGGCATGCTGGATGCCTATGAAAAGACCCTGGCTGAGCGGGGATATACGGCGGATGCCGCCCAGATGGCGGCGGCCTCCCGGCTGCAGCGGTTGTATACCGAGTTGCTGGATTTCAAGGTGGTGCGAGGCAGCCCCCTGAAGCGCCTCCTGAGCCGGCCGGCGCCGCCCAGGGGGGTTTATTTCTGGGGTGGGGTGGGGCGTGGCAAGAGTTTCTTGATGGATTGTTTCTATGAGGCGGTTCCCTATCGCCGCAAGAAGCGCATTCACTTTCACGCCTTCATGCAGCGCATCCACAAGGAACTGGACGCTTTCAAGGGTGAGGCGGACCCGGTGCTGAAGGTGGCGGAAAAAATCGCCAAGGAAGCCCGTCTGCTCTGTTTTGACGAATTCCATGTCTCGGATATTGCCGATGCCATGATTCTGGGCCGCCTGCTGACGGGTCTCGAAGCCCATGGGGTGATCCTGGTGATGACCTCCAACTATCCTCCCGATGATCTCTACCCCAATGGCCTGCATCGTGAAAGTTTCCTGCCTGCCATTGCCCTCCTGAAACGGCAGCTGGATGTCATCGAGGTAGAGGCGGGGATCGACTACCGGCTCCGGGCCCTGGAGCAGGTGGAGATTTATCATCATCCGGCGGACCCGGTAGCCGAGGCCAGAATGAACGACTACTTTCTCAAGGTGGCCGGCGAAGAAGGCAGGAAGGGAGGGCATATCGAGGTGCTGGGGCGCAATATTTCCACCTTGCGGCGCGCAAATGGCGTGATCTGGTTCGATTTTCACACCCTGTGCGGCGGCCCCCGCTCCCAGAATGATTACCTGGAAATTGCCCGGGCTTATCATACGGTACTGCTTTCTCATGTTCCCCGCATGACTCAGGATCAGGCTTCCGAGGCCCGGCGTTTTACCTGGCTGGTGGATGTGTTTTATGACCACAAGGTCAAACTGATTGCCACTGCCGATTGCGAGCCGGAAAAGCTGTATACCCAGGGCACGCAATCCAGCGAATTTTTCCGCACGGTGAGCCGGCTGACGGAAATGCGCTCAAAAGAGTATCTGACCCTGCCCCATCTGTTGTCCTGAATAGAAATTCATCCATTAATCCTTGCCGGGTGGCCCGATGTTTTTTAGAATGCCGGAGTTTGTTTGATTATCAACGGAGTTATCATGGACATTTCGAATTTATCACTGGCCCAGTTAAAAGAGCTCGAGCGCATCCTTCCCAAGGAAATCCTGCGCCGGGAAATGGAAGAAAAGGCCAAGGTGCGCAAGGAGCTGGAGGCTTTCGTGCAGGCCCGCGGTTTTTCCCTGGGCGACCTGGTGGGCAATGTGGGCGTTGAAAGGGGCCGCTCCTCCCGTTCGGGGAGCAAGGTTGCCCCCAAGTACCGCCATCCCCGGCAAGCTGATCTGGAATGGACGGGCCGGGGCCGCAAGCCGAAGTGGGTGGAAGACTGGTTGTCCAGCGGCGGCAGTATTGACCAGTTGCTGATCTGAACAAGCCCATGCGTATCCTTTTGAGTAACGATGACGGGTACTTTGCCCCGGGGATTGCCGTTCTGGCAGAGGCACTCCGGGGCCTGGGTGAAATCGTCGTGGTGGCTCCGGAGCGGGACCGTTCCGGAGCCAGTAATTCATTGACCCTGGATCGCCCCCTTTCCTTGCGGCAGGCCCCGAACGGGTTTTATTTTGTCAATGGCACCCCCACTGATTGTGTGCATCTGGCCGTCACCGGCATGCTGGACGAATTGCCGGATATGGTGATTTCCGGCATCAACCATGGCGCCAATATGGGCGATGACACCATTTATTCCGGCACGGTTGCCGCAGCAACCGAGGGGTTTTTGCTCGGCGTTCCCGCCATTGCCATTTCCCTGGTGGGCAAGGAACCCTCCCGATTTGCAACGGCCGCCCGGGTTGCCCGTGAATTGGCAGAGCGTTTCATTGCCAATCCGATCCATGAGCCCGTGCTGCTGAATGTGAATGTGCCGGATCTGCCCCATGAGCAGTTGGCGGGTTTGCAGCTCACCCGCTTGGGCAAGCGGCACAAGGCGGAACCCGTGATCAAGATCACCACGCCCCGAAATGAAACCATGTACTGGGTCGGTGCCGCCGGCGCGGCCCAGGATGCGGGGGAGGGGACGGATTTCCACGCCGTGGCCGCCGGCTATGTCTCCGTCACGCCCCTGCAGATCGACCTCACCGATCAACAGCAATTTCCCCGCATTCGTTCCTGGTTGGCCTCATGAATTCAGCACTCGCCGGCATCGGCATGACTTCCCAGCGAACCCGGGCGCGCATGATCGATCGCCTGCGCGCCAAAGGGATCGTCAACGAAACGGTCCTGGCCGCCATGGCGGCGGTGCCCCGCCATGTTTTCGTGGAGGAGGCCCTGTCTTCCCGTGCCTACGAAGACACGGCCCTGCCGCTCGGGTTTTCCCAGACCATTTCCCAGCCTTACATCGTGGCCCGCATGATCGAAGTCCTGCTGTCCGGGCGCGAGGGGCTGGGCAAGACCCTGGAAGTGGGCACCGGTTGCGGCTATCAGGCAGCGGTGCTGGGGCAGTTGAGCCGGGAAGTGTATTCCGTGGAACGCATCCAACCCCTGTTGGGGCTGGCCAGGAAGAATCTGGCCCTGATCCCCGGCATTCAGGTACGTCTGAAACACACGGATGGCCGCATGGGGCTGCCAGAGCTTGCTCCGTTTGACAGTATCATCGTGGCCGCAGCGGCGGGACGGGTGCCCCCCGAGTTGCTGCAGCAATTGGCCATGGGTGGACGACTGGTCTTGCCAGTAGGGGGGAATGAACAGTATCTTTCTCTCATCGAACGTAATTCACAGGGGTTTACGGAATCGCGTCTGGAAGCCGTGCGTTTCGTGCCCCTGCTACCTGGTGTCGAATGATTAAAAGATTACCGATCGTCCTTTCTCTCTTGTTGCTGGCGGCTTGTGCCAGCAAATTCCCTGCGCCGGTCGAAGATCGCTCCTCGTCCTTGAAGAGTACGGCGGCGCCTGTCGGACCGGGTTACCACACGGTCCAGCCCCGCGAGACCCTGTACGCCATTGCGCTGGAATATGGTCAGGATTATCGGGATATTGCAAGTTGGAACAATATTGCCGACCCGAACCGGATCACGGTGGGGCAGACCTTGCGGGTCTTGCCGCCGGCTGGCCAGGAAGCGGCCGTGGCGTCCCCGGTCGTGACTTCGGTGGCGGCCGGCGCCGGGGTGGAGCAGCGCCCCCTGGCGGATGGCGGGGGGAGCCCTGCCAGCAGCGGCAGCCTGAAGCGGGACCCGAAGGTCAGCAAGATCCCTTATTCGGAGGCCGCTTATGCCCAGTTGCAAAATCCCGGACCTGCCGCCACTAAGCCGCCTGAAGGCAAGCCGGAGCCGCCCGTTGCCGCCGCCGCCTCCACCGCCGCTGCCGCCTCCACCCCCGCCACCCCTGAAGAGCGAGTGCCCGATGGGGTGACCTGGTCCTGGCCGGCGCAGGGCAAGGTGATCAGCAATTTTGCCCAGACCAAGGGGGTCGATATTGCCGGCAAGGCCGGTGATCCCGTACTGGCCGCAGCCGATGGCAAGGTGGTATATGCCGGGAGTGGCCTGCGCGGTTACGGCCAACTGGTGATCGTCAAACATGACGCTACTTTTTTGTCGGCGTATGCCCACAACCAGAAAATCCTGGTGAAGGAAGGCCAGTCCGTGAAGCGAGGCCAGAAAATTGCAGAAATGGGGAATACCGACAGCAATACGGTGAAACTGCACTTCGAAGTGCGGCGCCAGGGCAAGCCCGTTGAGCCTCTCGATTTTCTGCCGAAACGATGAATGGGATGCGCGAAGCGGGATTCGGGTTTTCTGACGAGGATGAGGAGGAAGGTGAAGCGCTGCCGGCGGCGGATCTGCCTGATGCCGAGTCCGCCACGCCCGAGCCCGATTTCCTCGAGGATGTCACCCAGCTCTATCTCAATCAGATTGGTGCCAAACCCCTGCTGACCCCGGCGGAAGAACTTGAAATCACCCGCAAGGTGCGCCAGGGGGATTTTGCCGCCCGTCAGAAGATGATCGAGCACAATTTGCGGCTCGTCGTGAATATTGCCAAGCACTACCTGAATCGGGGCATTCCGCTCCTGGATCTGGTGGAGGAAGGCAATCTGGGCCTGATTCATGCCCTGGAAAAGTTTGATCCGGAACGGGGCTTCCGCTTTTCCACCTACGCCACCTGGTGGGTACGCCAGTCCATCGAACGCGGCATCATGAATCAGTCGCGTACCATCCGCCTGCCGGTGCATGTGCTCAAGGAAATCAATGTGGTGTTGCGGGCCATGCGCCACCTGGAGTCGGAAGCCTCCCGGGAGCGCACCATCGAACAGGTTGCCCTGTTACTGGACAAGTCAGCCGAGGAGGTGCGGCATATCCTGCACCTGAACGAACACATTGCCTCCCTGGACATGCCTCTGGAAATCGACTCGGGCCATTCGGTGGGGGACTTTATCGCGGATGAAAATGCCATCGATCCTGAAACCCTGCTGCAGAGCCATGAACTCAACCGCCTGGTCGAGGACTGGCTGGGACAGCTGACGGAGCGACAGCGGCAGGTGGTGGAGCGGCGCTATGGCCTCAATGGCCATGAAATCGCCACCCTGGACATCATTGCGAAGGATCTGGCGCTGACCCGCGAGCGGGTGCGCCAGATTCAGGTCGAGGGGCTGGAGCACCTGCGCCGCATTCTCAAGCGCGGCGGACTGACCCGGGATAGCCTGCTGTAACGCTTTTCAGGTCGGTCAGAGGGGGGCCTGGGAATCGACGGTCTGGTAGCGTTGCCGCAACGCTTTGGCCAGTTGATGGACCGACATGGCGTAGAAGCTGGAACGGTTGTAACGGGTGATGACGTAGAAGTTTTCATAGCCCAGCCAGTATTCGGTTGCCTGGCCCGGGGTCACCAGATCCACGAACGTCACTTTGCGCTCCGGCAGGGCATCGGCTCGTACGCCAGTGGCCAGCAGCATGCCGGTATCCAGGCTGGGGCGGATGCCGGCTTCGATCCAGGCCTGGTCTGGCGCCTGGCTCAAGTAGGCGGGCACTGCCACCGGCTCTCCTTGTTGCCAGCCATGCTGTTCCAGAAAACGGGCGACGCTGCCGATGGCATCGGCGCGGCTACCCTCCAGGTCGATCCGGCCATCTCCGTCAAAATCCTCCGCATAGCGGCGCAGACTGCCCGGCATGAACTGGGGAATGCCCAGGGCGCCGGCGAAGGAACCTGTGTAACAGGCCGGGTCTACCCCATTTTCCCGAGCCAGCAGCAGCAATTGTTCCAGTTCCTGGCGAAAATATCCGGCCCGGTTCGGGGAGAGGAAAGCCAGGGTGGCCAACGCTTCGAGGGTATTGAAACTGCCGGTATTGCGCCCGTAGATGGTTTCCACGCCGATGATGGCAACGATCACTTCTTCCGGCACCCCGTACAGGACCCGGGCCTTGGCCAGGGTAGCGGAGTTTTCCTGCCAGAAGCGGACGCCCTGCTTGATCCGGCTCTCCTCGATGAAACGGCTGCGGTAGCGCTGCCAGGAACGCTGGGCAGGTTTGCCGGGAGGGGCGATGAGTTGCAAGACCCGGCTGCTGGGGGTGATCTGGCTCAGGCGGAGTGTCAGTTCCTGAGCGTCGAAACCGTGCAGGCTGGCCATCTCCGCGACGAAGGCTTGCACTTCGGGGGGGGTGCCCAGGACTTCATTCTGGGCGTGGGCGGAAACCGGCAGCAGCAGGGCGAGGCTGTAGACGAGGGGCAGGAATTTGTTTTTCATGATGTTCAGCGGCGAGGCAGTTGCTGGAGGGCGAGGCGCAGAGCCTCCATTTTAGGGCTTACCGGGTGATAGCGGGCGGCGCAGACCAGTTCAGCCAGATGCTGCAGGGCCGGTGCCAGTTCGGGGGCCTCCTGTTCCATTCGGCGCGCCAGCGCCAAGGGGGTTTCCCAGGGGGGGCAGGTGATGCCCCTGCGTTCCAGCCGTTTGATGGCCTGCCGCCAGATGGCGCGGGCCCGATCCGTTTCGGGCACAGGCCGGAACATCCAGGCTGCCAGAATGAGGAGCAAGGTCCCCATGCTGATGCCCAGTGCCATGCCCATGGTTTTCCAGTCCGGATCCGGGAATCCCAGGCGGGCAAGGAATTCACGCTGGCGTTCCGGGTTGTAGCCCAGTACCAGCTGGTTCCAGCGATTGTTGACGGCTTCCCAGCGGTTTTGCAGGGATTTGAGCCAATCCTGGCGCACATTGGCCAGCACAGGCAAGCCTTCTCCCTCGGGCAGGGCCCAGGTGATGCCGGCTTCGATCCGGGCCGGGGAGATGGCAGCGGTGGGGTCCACCCGCACCCAGCCCTGGCCTTCCAGCCAGACCTCGGCCCAGGCATGGGCGTCGGACTGGCGCACCACCAGAAAGCCGTCGACAGGGTTGATTTCCCCGCCCTGGTAGCCCGTGACGATGCGGGCCGGCACGCCAGCGGCCCGCATCAGGATCACGAAGGCCGAGGCATAGTGCTCACAAAAGCCGCGCCGGGTATTGAAGAGAAAATCATCCATGGCGTGGTGGCCGAGCGGTGGCGGACGCAGGGTATAGACGAAATTCTCGTTGCGGAAGTAGTTCAGTGCCGCATTGACCCGATCGGCGGGCAGGGCATGACGCTTTTGCCATTCCTGGGCCAGGGCCTGGGCGCGGGGATTGAAATCCGCCGGAAGTTGCAGATTCCGCCGCAGCACGGTGGGAGCGGTTGTGATTCCCAACCGGTACTGGGGCGTCGACGTGAAGTCCAGCCGCTGGCGGCTACGCAGGACCGATTTGGCCTGAACCACTCCATTGCCATCCATCCTGGCTTCCATGTCCTTCTGACTGGGGAGCATGGTGGGCATTTCCAGCGGCAGCAGCCAGCGCTGGTTATGCGCTTCCAAGGTGAGGCTGTAGCTCAGGCCCGGACCCAGGGGTACGAGTGGCGGCGGGGAGAATCTGCGGACCATGGCTGTTGTCCAGGTCTGTCCATCATAGGTATCGAGCACCGGGCCGCGCCAGTAGAGCACCTTCCTGGCCGGTACGGGACCGTTGAAATAGGCGCGCAAGGCAATTTCGCCACTCTGGGCCAGGTTGGAAATGCTGCCCGGGCTCATGGTGTCCGACAGGCCGGTGCGTCCGGCATGGGCATCCTGAGGCAAGCCCCAGAGGGGGCCGCTGATGCGGGGAAAGAGCAGGTACAGCACCACCATGAAGGGCAATGCCTGCAGCAGCAATTTGCCGGAAAGCCGCAGGCTGGTGCGGGGCGGTGCTGCAGCATCGCCATGTAAATGGATCAGGGCTGCCGTGATGACGAAAGTGGAAAACAGGAGCCAGAGCCCGGTGGGAATGCTCTGGGAGTAAAAGTAATGGGTCAGCAGCAGGAAATAGCCAAGGGTGATGAGGACGATGGCATCACGTCGATGCTTGAGTTCCAGCAGTTTCAGGGCCATGAACAGCATCAGCATGGCAACCCCGGCATCACGGCCAAACAAGGTATGGTAATGAACCACGATGCCGGCGCATCCGGCCATCACCAGTAATGTTTTCAGCCAGCCACGGGCCGCACGGTAACCCTGGCGCCATTGCCAGGCTACGCCCAGCAGGATCAGGCCGGTCACGGCGCTCAGCCAGAGGGGCTGGTATCGGCTGTGGGGCAGGGTGGTCAGCAAGGCAACCAGCAGTAGCCAGGGAATGTGGCCGTGGTGCAGGGCAAGGGGAGGATGAGACATGCCGGGTTCAGAGGGAGTAAAGGGCCAGGGCTTCCAGGCAGCGCTGCTGGTGCGCCGCACCGCGAGCTGGAGGCCAGTGGCGATCGGGTAAGCGGAGGCCGTATTCCAGCCCTGCGGCTTCGGCATCCATGACCCAGGCGGTCAGTTGGGAAAGGCGCTGCTCCAGATCCCCTTGCGCCGCCTCCCAGTCCAGCCAGAGTTCTGGCCGGGCGCCGCCGCTGAAGATCTTGACCAGGAGCGGGCGGCTGCCCATGTCCCGGGCAACGGCTTTCCAGGCGATGTGACGGGGCGAGTCGGCAGGTTGTCGTTCGCGCAGGCCGGCAAAATCCTCCTGCCCCTCCCGCCCCTGGTAGTTGCCCGTGGTGCCGGTTTGCTGCTCAATGGGCAAGGGGGTGAAATGAGGACGAGGGTAGACCAGACAGCGTCCTTGAGGCCAGGGATTGGCCCAGGCTTCGAACAGGCCCAATGGATAGCGGCTACTCAGGCGCAAGGGCGGTAACGTCAGCCAGCCTCTGCCCTGGGTCGGAATGGGGAGCAAGAGCAGGGTCTGGTGCTGCGCAGGCAGATGCTGTTCGAGCGGTGCCAGGGTCTGGCGCGCATCGCTCCATGCGCAGCTCGTGCGGGGGCGTTGATCCGGGTTGTGGATGAGCAGCTGAAAGTGGGCGAATTCCCCTGCGGTCACGGGTTCGGCGCCGGACCCCGTGATTTCGATGCCCAGCAGGTTGCGATGGGTGTGCAGCATGCCGACCAGCCCCAGCCCGGCCAGCAGGAAGACCAGGGCATGGCCCAGGGCCAGGTCATAGTTGATCGCCCCCAGCAGCATGGTGAAGAGTGTGGCCAGGTAAAGAAACCCGGCCCGGGTGGGCAGGATGTAGATCCGGCGCCGGTTCAGCCTGATGCAGCCGGATTCCGGCTGTCTGGGCTGGGTCAGGCGGGCCAGCCAGCGGCCCAGGTGGCGGGACAGCAACATCAGGGAATCGGAATGCCGTGAATCAGGCTCTGGATGTCTTCAGGTCGGGCATGACCGTCTCCTTTCCTGACCTGGAGGCGATGACAGGCGATCCCGGGGAGCACGGTCTGAATGTCGTCCGGCAGTACGGCTTCCCTTCCCTCCAGATAAGCCCAGGCCCGCGCCACCGCGAGCAGACCGAGCCCCGCCCGGGGGGAAAGACCGTGGCAGAACTGGGGGGCATGGCGGGTCGCTTCGAGGATCGCCTGAACATAATCGAGCAGGGCTGGCGCGACAAAAATCTGACTCGCCTCTTGTTGGTAGATAGGCAGCTCGGCGGCATCCAATTGCGGCTCGAGCATTGCCAGCCGGTGGCGCTGGTCGCCGCTGACCAGCAGGGCGCGTTCTGCCGCATGGTCCGGATAGCCGAGTTCGAGCCGCAATAAAAAACGATCAAGCTGGGATTCCGGCAGGGGAAAAGTGCCAATCTGGTGGGTCGGGTTCTGGGTGGCAATCACGAAAAAGGGGGAGGGCAGCAAGCGGGTTTCCCCTTCCGCGGTCACTTGTCTTTCTTCCATCGCCTCCAGCAGGGCGCTTTGGGTCTTGGGAGTCGCCCGATTGATTTCGTCAGCCAGCACCAGCTGGGCAAAGACGGGACCGGGGATGAAGCGGAAGGTGCTGGTTTCACGCTCGAAGACGGAAAGTCCAAGAATGTCGGCGGGCAACAGGTCACTGGTGAACTGAATGCGGGAGAACTTCAGATTCAGCAGCTTGGCCAGGGTGTGGGCCAGGGTGGTTTTTCCCAGTCCGGGTAAATCCTCGATCAGCAGATGCCCACCGGCCAGCAGGCAGGCGAGGGCGAGGCGAAGTTCCTTCTGCTTGCCCAGGATGATGCCTTCGGCCTGGGTCAGTACCTTTTTCAGCGGGTGTTCTGGATGCATGGCAGCTCAGTGTCAGGGAATGGGCCGCATGATTGTAACTGGGGATGCGGGGCCGTTTTTCTGCAAAATCGATTCAAAGTGTAATTGTGTTGTCTGAAATGGCCGTCCCTTGTATCTTCGTGGGGCTTGGACCGATAATGGCCGGGATGAACCGGGTCCATGTGATCCGGAATGCATCGGGCATGCATCGATCCAGAGTGATCAGGACGACAGAAGAGAGAAACTGTGACCACTGCTTTCATTACCCATCGGGATTGCCAGTTGCATGACATGGGGTCCTACCACCCCGAGTCTCCGGGCCGTTTGACCGCGATCAATGATCATCTGATTGCCCAAGGCATCGATGCCTACTTCGTCTATTACGATGCGCCTCTGGCAACCCTGGAGCAATTGCACCGGGCACATTCCGCCACCCATCTGGACCGCCTGAAGCGTTCGTCGCCCGAGCACGGCATTGTGCACCTCGACCCGGATACCGCCATGAATCCCCATACCTGGCAGGCGGCCTTGCGTTCGGCTGGAGCAGGCGTCATGGCCGTGGATCTGGTCATGAGCGGCGAGGTTGAAAATGCCTTTTGTGCCATTCGTCCCCCAGGTCACCACGCGGAACGCGAAACTGCCATGGGCTTTTGCTTCATCAATAATGTGGCGGTGGCGGCACGCCATGCCCTGGAGGCCCATGGTCTGGAGCGGGTGGCGATCATCGACTTCGATGTGCACCACGGCAATGGCACCGAAGATATTTTCAAGGGCGATGAGCGGGTGCTGATGTGCAGCACCTTCCAGCATCCCTTCTTTCCCTATTGCGGCACCGAGGATCCTGCCGCCAACATGTGCAATGTGCCTCTGCCCGCCTATTCCGGCGGCGAAGAATTCATGGGGGCCGTCCAGGATGTCTGGCTGCCGCGCCTGCGGGAGTTCAAGCCCCGGATGATCTTCATCTCGGCCGGTTTCGATGGCCATTACGAGGATGATATGGGCGGTCTGAAGCTGCTGGAAAAAGACTACGCCTGGTGTACGGCCCAGTTGAAGAGGGTGGCCGCCGAAACCGCCCAGAAACGTATCGTCTCCATGCTGGAAGGCGGTTATGTCCTGTCGTCCCTGGCCAGAAGCGTAGGGGCTCATCTGCGCGCACTGGCGGATCTTTGAGCCCCGCCAGCAGATCTTTCCCTGCCCCGGACTGCATTTCACCCTCCGGGGCCTTCGGGTACAATCCCTCACTTACTTTTTGACCTGCACACCCATGATTACCGGATCCATTGTTGCTGTTGTTACCCCCATGTTCGAGGATGGCAGTCTTGATTTTGACGCCCTCAGGAAACTGGTGGATTTTCATGTGGCAGAACAAACCGATGGTATCGTCATCGTCGGCACGACCGGCGAATCGCCCACGGTCGATGTGGAAGAGCATTGCGAGTTGATCCGGGTGACCGTCCAGCATGCCGCCGGGCGTATTCCCGTGATTGCCGGAACGGGTGCCAATTCCACGGCCGAAGCGATCGAACTGACCCGCTTTGCCAAGGAGGCAGGTGCAGATGCCGTCCTCTCCGTAGTGCCCTACTACAACAAGCCGACCCAGGAAGGCCTGTACCAGCACTTTCGCACCATTGCCGAATCGGTGGATATTCCCGTCATTCCCTACAATGTCCCCAGCCGTACCGTGGCCGACATGAGCAACGACACCACCTTGCGCCTGGCCCAGATTCCCAATGTAGTGGGGATCAAGGATGCCACCGGCAACATTGACCGGGCTTGCGACCTGATAGCCCGGGCCCCCAAGGATTTTGCCCTTTACAGCGGCGATGACATGACCTGCATGGCGGCCATCCTGCTGGGCTTTCATGGCACCATCTCCGTTACCGCCAATGTCGCGCCCCGCTTGATGCACGAGATGTGTGTCGCGGCTGCGGCAGGGGATGGCAAACTCGCCCGCGACATTCATTTCCGCCTGCTGGGGCTGCATCGCGACCTGTTTTGCGAGGCCAACCCCATTCCCGTGAAGTGGGCGGTGCAGCAGATGGGGCTCATGCAAGCAGGGATTCGCCTGCCGCTGACGCCTCTGGAGGCAGCCGGCCAGAAAAAACTTGTTGCCGCCATGAAACTTGCTGGCGTGAAGATCCAGGGAGCATGAGTATGCGCAAGGTTTCACCCTTGTTACTGGGCCTGCTGACCTTGGCTTTGAGTGGATGCTCCAGCTTCATGCCTGAGAGCAAGAAAATCGACTACAAGTCGGCGGCCAAGGCGCCTACCCTCGAAGTTCCTCCCGATCTGACGCAGGTATCCCGGGATGACCGCTTTGCTGTCCCGGATTTTTCCGCACGAGGACGGGCGACCTTTTCCGAATACAGTGCGGAACGGACCCCGGGAGCCGCCGCACAAAGCTCGACCGTATTGCCGACAATCGACAACATTCGTATTGAACGATCCGGCAACCAGCGTTGGCTGGTCGTCAATGCGCCGGCAGACCGTCTGTGGGATTCGATCAAGGACTTCTGGCAGGAGATGGGCTTCATCATCGTCACCGAAATGCCGGAAGCCGGCATCATGGAAACCGACTGGGCAGAAAACCGGGCCAAAATACCTTCCGACATCATCCGCAATACCCTCGGCAAGTTGCTGGATTCCCTCTATTCAACCGGGGAACGGGATAAATTCCGGACACGCCTCGAAATAGGGGCAACCCCTGGAACCACGGAGATTTTCATCAGCAACCGGCGCATGGAGGAGGTCTACACCTCTTCCGCTCAGGATGATACGCGTTGGCAACCGGCGGATCCTGACCCGGAGCTCGAGGCCGAAATGCTGCGTCGCCTGATGGTGCGTCTGGGAACGGATGAGCGCCGTGCTGAAGCTGCGGTAGCATCGGCCCGTGTTGAAGAACGCGCCAAACTGGTTCGCGCCGAAGATGGCACCGGTATTCTGGAAGTCCAGGAACGCTTCGACCGTGCCTGGCGCCGAGTCGGATTGGCACTCGATCGCGTTGGTTTCACCGTTGAAGATCGCGATCGCAGCCGTGGTTTGTATTTTGTCCGCTATGTGGATCCCGAGGCTGACACGCAGAAGAAAGACGAAGGCTGGTTGTCTCGTCTGGCAATCTGGAAAAGCAGTTCCAAAAATGTTCCGCAAACCCGTTACCGCATTTTTGTGGAAGAGGTTTCAGGTGAAACCAGGATTCAGGTTCTTTCACCGGAAGGCGGGGTGGATCGTTCAGAAACGTCCCAGAAAATCCTGGCGCTCCTGTTCGATCAGCTCAAATAAGGACGGCGACGCACCAACAAAAAACCCAGAGCAGACCTCTGGGTTTTTTGTTGGGCCAAAGAAAAAAGCAGGAGAAACCCCCTGCTTTTTGGCATCTGGAGCAAAAAGATTACTTCTCGGCTGCGTCCTTGCTGCCTTCAGCGCCCTTTTCCGGGGCAGCCTCAGAGGGAGCCGCAGCGGGAGCGGCAGGAGTAGCGGCGGAACCTTGTTCTGCAGCAGGAGTCGCGGCAGGAGCCCCAGCAGCAGGAGCGGTTACCGGAGCGGGAGCAGGAGCAGGAGCAGCGGGTTCTTCTTTCTTGCCACAGGCGGAGACGGCCAGAGCAACCAGAGCGGCGACGAGGAGAGACTGTTTCATTTTATGTTCCTTTTGTAGATAGCTTAACGAAAACCCCAAGACCAAGGTTGATTGGTCAGGCGGGGATTATATCAAGATATTTTCTGTTTCATAGGGGGATTGTGCGCCGCAAAAAATTTTTTCCTGACGCGTCGCAACTCGAGAAAATCTGTCGGCTCAAAGGCCCAGTTGAGTCGGGCTGAATGCTTCCCCACCTTCTCGCCAGATGTCTTCAAAGCGCTTCCGGTAGGGCGCCACTTCAAGGGGTGCGGCCAGGATCAGCTTGCTGCGCGGACTATCCTGGTCGAAGCGGATGACGGCATGGCGGGCATCGCTGATGACAATCGTCTCGCGTAGATGGGCAAGATTCTCGTGAATTTGCTGCACCTGCACTGCATGAGAATGGTGCGTCAGAAGCTGGATCAGGCGAGGATGGTCGCGGTGCAGATGATCCACCCTTTTTAATGCAATCCTGATGCTTGCGGCGGGGTTGCCGACCAAAAGACGCTGTAGTTGCTCGATGCATGTGGCTTGCTGGAAGCCGAGTTGGGCAAGGTCCGCATCAAAAACGCACACGCCATCCTCAGCCAGGCTCAGCGTTCGTTCCAAGGCATTACGAAACTCGCCCCAATTATCAAGAATATAAGTCGTCATGGCAGTCAGTGGCAAGGCGTTGTTAAAATAGCCGGATTTTTTCGGAGATGCTCATGCCTGCCGGTGTGATTGAATCCCTGGATCATGAAGCAAGAGGCATCGCTCGCCTGAATGGCAAGGCCATCTTTGTGGAAGGAGCCTTGCCGGGAGAGTGGGTGGAGTATGCCAGCTACCGGCGTAAAGCCAAATACGAACAGGCCCATCTGGTACGGGTCATCAAGCCCGCGCCAGCCAGAGTAGAGCCGCGCTGCCCGCATTATGGTGTCTGTGGCGGATGTGCCATGCAGCATCTGGATGCAGGGGCTCAAGTCTCGATCAAACAGAGGATATTGGAAGATAGTCTCTGGCATATCGGACGCACGAGGCCAGAGCAGATCATGTCGCCCATTCTGGGACCCACCTGGGGCTATCGCCACAAGGCGCGCTTGGGCGTGCGCAAGATTCCCTGGTGCGGCGGGGTGCTCGTGGGTTTTCATGAACGCAAGAGTAGTTATATTGCGGAAATCAGCGAATGCCCGATCTTGCACCCGGCGGTATCGAACCTGATCCTTCCCTTGCGGCAATTGATTGATGCGCTCTCCATCAGTGACCGTCTGCCTCAGATCGACATTGCCATTGGCGATCAATGTGCCAGTCTGGTGCTGCGCATCCTGGCACCTCTCTCGCCGGCGGACGAACAGGCGCTGCGAAATTTTTCCCGGCAGCACGGCATCGTGTTCTATCTGCAACCCAGGGGACCGGATAGCGCCTATCGCTTTTATCCCTTGCCAGGCCCCGAGCTGGATTACCGCCTGCCCGAGTTTGATCTGCAGATGATTTTCCGCCCGACGGACTTTACCCAGGTCAATCACAGCATGAACCGGGTCCTCATCCGCAGGGCCCTGGAGCTCCTTGCTCCCAGGCCCGGTGAGCGGATTGTGGATTTATTCTGCGGCCTGGGTAACTTCACCTTGCCCATCGCCCGCTCAGGGGCACAAGTGCTGGGCGTGGAGGGCAGCCCGGCACTGGTTGACCGGGGCAAGGAAAGTGCCCGTCTGAATGGCCTGGCGGACAAGGTCAGCTTCAGCGTCGCCAATCTTTTCGAATGCACCCCGGAATCCCTGGCGGCTTTGGGCCGCATGGACAAATTGCTGATTGATCCGCCCCGGGAAGGCGCGCTGGAAGTGGTCAAATCCTTGCCCGACACAGGCGGGGCGTCGCGCATTGTGTATGTATCCTGCGATCCCGCAACCTTGGCCCGGGATGCGGGATTGCTGGTAAACCTGAAAAGATATCGTTTTGTCGCCGCCGGCATTGTGAACATGTTCCCGCATACCGCGCATGTCGAGTCCATTGCTGTATTTGAGCGTGATCAAGCTGTGTTAAAATCCGCGCCCTCGGAGACATGGGTGAGTGGCCCAACCCAGCCGTGTTGAAATTTGTTGCAGGTAGTCAGCAGGAAGCTTGGCAGAGTGGTCGATTGCACCGGTCTTGAAAACCGGCAACCCGCAAGGGTTCCAGGGTTCGAATCCCTGAGCTTCCGCCAAAGAGAAAACAAATGTGTGCAGATGGAAGTCCGTTCGGAGCCACTGCGCGCCTTCTGTAAAGACAACGGGTCGAGCCACTGACTGCTTGGGTTGCAGACTTTCCATCATGGTTCATCCTCATAGTGAGTCCGCCTGTAGCCCACCAGTCGAGCGGTCTTCGGATCATAGATAACCTCGGTAATCGATCCATCTCGAATACGCTGAACCGCTTCGTCGATCACATGAAGCGGCACCAGATACCACTCCTCGGGCTGCACGGGGTGGCCGAAGCGGTCATTGATGGTGATGTTCAGGCGTGCCGGCGCAAACAGCCGGTGGAACAGGTTCTCCATCCGGCTGCGGTTGATGCCCGCGAGCTTGTAGGTCGCCACCACTTCGACCTTTGCCAGCAGGTAGGTGGCGTCGTGTTCGGCGTTGGCGATGCGCGCCTCCACCCTGCCGCCGGTCACACCAATCTTGTGGATGACGTCGCGGTGCCCGGCCACGTAGGGGTGATCGGATAGCGAGCGCAGCACGTAGATCGTGCCGCTTTCGACATCATCGGCCTCCAGTTCGCCGCCGAAGGAGAGTTGTCCGCTCTCGGGCGAGGCCAGCCGCCGTGCGGCGGGGTCGTCGTAGAACGCGCGCTGCAGCGAGCGCAGCAGCAGATTGCTCTCGGTGCCGTTCGAGAAAACCACGCGCAGGCGCCGGTCCACTTCCCCGGCGGTGGTCTTGAGCGGTTCGCCGACCTCGGCGACGTACAGCGTCAGGCCATCGAGCACGAAAAAATCCCCGGCCTCGATGGTCCGGCGGCCTGCCGCGATGGGCCGGGACTGGCGCAAACCGCTCTTGACCTCGGCTGCCACGCGCTCGAACAGCGGCTTGAATGCCTCGAAGTCCTTGCAGGGTTTGCGATCGGCGATTTCTTCGGCGGCGCGCTTGTCGGCGCTGGTGCGGACGTGGCGCAGCATGGTGATGTCATCCGCGCCGCCCACGCCCGCAAGCTCGGCGGCCAGATCGTCGATGTCGATGGTTTCCTGCGCCAGAGCGGCAGCAATGGCCCCACCCGCCAGCAAGCCCTGATGATCCAGCGGCTCCAGCAGGGCGCGGCACTCCGGCAGCGCGCGCAAGCGGTCCAGGCGCACGGCATACAGGCGCTCGAAGATGTCATGGTCCTGGCCGTGCCGGGGCGCGCGGCCGTGCTTTGCAACAAAGCGCTGAATGTCCTCGAAGCCGGCAATGACGCGCTCCTCGCTGGCCGGGCGTCCGCCCTTGTTCTCGGGCGGCGCGAACTCGGCCAGCTCTGCCGCCAGCTCGTCGAGCTCGGCGTCACTCATAGCGTCCCTCCTTCTTGAAGCGCATGAAGGCCGCCGCGCCCTCGGCCATGCGCCGCTCCCAGGCATCCTGCGCATCGAGCGCCGGAACGCGGCCGCGCTCCTTCTTGAACTGGACGGCACGCACCGCCAGGTCCTTGGCCTCCTCCGGCGTCAGGGCCGTGCGCTTGGCGGTAATCGCCGCCGCGACCTGCTTGAGGCTGTCCTCGCTCATGGCCGTGGCGAGAATGGCGTAAGCCTCGCCGAACGGGTTGATGCGGTCGATCAGGTCGATGTCCAGCTCGCGCACGTCCATTGCAAAGCGGCGCACGCCTTCGATCAGGGCGGTGTTGGGCGTCCCGTCGCCCTCGCTCTCAGTCTGGCCTTCGCCTGCGGTGACCAGCCGCTTGGCCTGCTGCGTGAGGTTGAGCGCCGCAATGGCGTGCTGACGCACCGCCTCCTGATCCTCGGCATCGAGCCCGGGATACTTTTCCTTGATGATTTTGCCCATGCGCACCTGCGTTAGCTCCTCGGGCACCAGATCCTCATCGAACAGGCCGCGCTCGATGCTCGGCTTGTCCTGCACGAAGGCGGCAATCACTTCGTTCAGGTCTTGCTGGCAGATGCGCGCCGCCTCCGGGCTCCTGGGCTCGGCCAGGCCCTTGATCTCGATCTGGTAGGTCCCTGTCTGCTCATTGACCCCGACATTGCAGCGGCCCGGGTCGTAGCCGGCCGGGCCGTAGTCGAAGCCCGGCGTCGGGCCGCTGTCGGGGTGCTTGGACCTGAACTCGAAGCGCGGGGCGAGCACCTGCTCCATCAGCAGGCTGGCCGCAATGGCCTTCAAGGTGTCATTGACGGCCTCGCTGACCGCCGCCTCGGCCGCGTCCGGCTCGGCAATCAGGTTGGTGAAGCGCGCGCGGGTCTTGCCGGGCGCATCGCGGGTGGCGCGGCCGATGATCTGCACAATCTCGGTCAGGCTGGCGCGGTAGCCCACGGTCAGCGCGTGTTCGCACCAGATCCAGTCGAAGCCTTCCTTGGCCATGCCCAGCGCGATGATGATGTCCACATGGTCGCGGTTGTGCTTTTGCGCCGAGTCCTTGAGCGCGGCGGACACGCGCTCGCGCCGGGCGGCATCGTCATCGACCAGATCGGCAATGCGCAGCACGCGGCCATCGACAAGCTTGACGCGCTGAAAGCCGGTCGCCGCGTCGATGCCTTGCCACTCCCCCAGCGCCTCGATGATGTGCTCCACCTCGCGCATCTTGTCCTTGGTGCTCTCGCGCGAATTGACATTCGGGATGTGAATGATGGTCTTCTCGGCCGGGTCGAGGACCTTCAGGATGTCATCGACATAAGACCCGCTGTAGAAGAAATAGCCGATGTCCAGTTGCTTGAGGTACTGGTAGCCGCTCAGCTGCTCGTAGTAGGTGTAGGTGACGGTATCGAACTTCGCCTCGTCCTGCGGCGCCAGCACCGCCTCGGCGTCGCCCCGAAAGTAGGAGCCGGTCATGGCGACGATGTGCGTTCTGCCGCGCGCAATCAGCTGCCCCAGGTGCTGGCCGAGCCGGTTGTCCGGATGGCTCGAGACGTGGTGAAACTCATCGACCGCGATCAGCCGCTCGTCGAACGCCTCCAGGCCATAGGCATCGACGGCAAAGCGGAAAGTGGCGTGGGTGCACACCAGCACCTTGTCCGCGCTTTCGAGGAACGCGCCCAGCGCCTTGACCTTGCCGCCGTTGTCGCCGCCCGGTGCATCGCACAGATTCCACTTCGGCGCCACGTGCCAGTCGGCCCAGAAGCCGTACTTCGACAGCGGCTCGTCATGAAAACTGGCACCAATGGATCTTTCCGGCACCACCACGATGGCCTGCTTCAAGCCCTGGTTGGCCAGCTTGTCGAGCGCGATGAACATCAGCGCCCGGCTCTTGCCCGAGGCGGGTGGCGACTTGATCAGCAGGTATTGCTCGCCGCGCCGCTCGTAGGCGCGCTCCTGCATGGGCAGCATGCCGAGCGCGTTGGCTTGGGTCGATGCGCCGCTTCGGGCGTAGGTGACGGAAACGGAGGGAACAGCACGCTGCTTGGTAGGGTTATCGGTCATGACTCGTCGACCGCATTGGCTGTATCTGCATCATTGCCCATCAATTCCTGTTCAATCTGTTCGATGCTCGGCAAATCTGTCGCCAGTTCCGGCGGCAGGGATTCAATCAGCTTGTATTCCGCCACGCCCAGCGGTTGGGTGTTCTGGCGCAGCGCGTATTCGGCCACCACCTTGTTCTTGCTCTTGCACAACAACAGGCCGATGGTCGGGTTATCCTGCGGGTGTTTGACCTGCTCATCCACGGCCGTCAAGTAAAAACTCAATTGGCCCAGATGCTCCGGCTTGAACTTGCCGCCTTTCAGCTCGATGACCACGTAACAGCGCAGCTTGAGGTGATAAAACAGCAGGTCGATGAAAAACTCGTCGCCACCCACATCCAGCAACACCTGCCGCCCGACGAAGGCGAAGCCAGCGCCCAACTCCAGCAGGAACTCGGTGACGTGCTTGACCAGCGCATTTTCGATGGCACGCTCACCCGCTTCGCGGCTCAAGCCAAGAAAATCG
>NZ_JBASOH010000060.1:0-3512 GCF_049658005.1 Azovibrio sp.
GCGGGCCTGGGCATTTCGATTGTGCGGGCGATTGTGGAGCGCTTCGGCGGCACCCTTGAATTGAGGCCCAGAGAAGGCGGCGGCTTGGTCGCGGAGATTTCCCTGCCTGGATCAAATTGCTAATAGAGTCGCGCGGGCAACCCTTCTCCGGGCTCGGGGAAATCGTCCTCCTGGCGGACTACTTTTCCAAGCAGAAATAAGGGAAGCCTGTCATGAACAAATTCAATCCTGAACGTCGTCGCCTGTTGCAGGGCATCGGCGCCTCCGCCGCCGCCTCTCTCACCCTGGCCGCCGTGCCCGGCGCCGCCCTGGCCGCCAAAGGCTTCGGTGCACCGCTACCACCCGGAAAAGAAGGTGCCCCTGGTCGTGGAAGGCTCCGGCGGCGTCTCAAGGGAAGCCTCGGAGGAAGAAGGCCTCTACACCCGGGCCTGGGCCACCACCATCTGGAAAGATACCCTCGGCTGACAAGCCGCCCTCGACACCGCAGCATGCCGACGGGCCCCGTTCATGGGGCCCGTCTCATCTTGCGGCTGGCGTTCTTGCCCAACACAACACATTGACCTCCGGGTCGGTGTTGCACTTCGAATTTGAACTCACCGGCTTATCACCCAGCCGTGGCAGGACTATAATCCTCCCCCTTCGAGGCGGGTTATCCCGGCAATCTGCCCGCCCGACAAAATTCAGGACAAAGGACACTCGATGAAGAAGCGGCTGCGTGGTAATTTTTTCCCCCTGCGCCCGGTCAGCCTTCAAGCACTCCTGCTGGCCTTCTCCTGCAGCCTGTTTGCCCCTCAGCTGCACGCCGATCCCGATTCCCATGCCCCCCTGGAAAGGGAGGAAATCGCTCAGCCGCCAGAAATTTCCCAGGCCGTCGATCTCACCGCCCCGACGGAAAACCTGTGGGTCAGGATCCGCAACGGCTTTGCCATGCCCAACCTCAACGACGAACTGGTGCTGCGCCATCAGCAGTACTACCAGTCCCATCCGGAAGGACTGCGGCGCATGGTGGAACGCAGCCGTCCCTACCTGCACCACATCGTCGATGAGCTGGAACGGCGCGGCATGCCCACGGAACTGGCCCTGCTACCCATGGTGGAGAGCGCCTACAACCCCATGGCCTATTCTTCCGCCCACGCCTCGGGGCTGTGGCAGTTCATTCCCTCCACCGGCAGGACCTTCAATCTGGAGCAGAACTGGTGGCACGATCAGCGCCAGGATATCGTCGCTTCCACCAGCGCCGCCCTGGATTACCTGCAGTCCATCTATGAACTGCATGGCGACTGGCATCTGGCCCTGGCTTCCTACAACTGGGGCGAAGGGGCGGTGGGCCGCGCCATCGCCAAAAATGAGGCGAAGGGCCTGCCAGGTGACTACTCCAACCTCTCCATGCCCAACGAGACCCGGCATTACGTTCCCAAGTTGCAGGCGCTCAAGAACATTTTCAGCAATCCCCGCCTGATGGTGGAACTCGGGATCGCCTCGATCCCCAACCGCCCCTATTTCCGTACCGTGGTAACGGAAGCCCCCATCGACATCAAGCTGGCCGCCCAGTTCGCGGGTCTGAGTGTGGAAGAATTCACGGCCCTCAACCCATCCCACCACCGCCCTGTCATCCAGGCCGATTCGATGCTGGTGATTCCTGCCCACCAGTACGAAAGCTTCAAGACTGGGCTCGCCGCCCACGACGAACCCTTGAGCAACTGGAAGACCTATGCCCTTCAGCCCGGCGAGCAGCTCGAACAGATAGCGCCCCGCTTTGGCATCACCCTGGTCGACCTGAAACGGGTCAACGGCCTGGAGGGCCACATCCGCGTCCGGCCCGGCCAGACCCTGCTGGTCCCGACCCAGGAAGAGGATGCGCAAGGCGATCCCGCCATCTTGCTGCCCCCCACCCTGCCCGTGCTGGCCGAAATTCCCGCCACCCCGGCGCAGTTCCACAAGGTCAAAAAGGGCGACACCCTGCAGGCCATCGCCCGCAAGTACGGCATCAGCACGACCGAACTGCGGCAGCTCAACAAACTGAAGGGCAAAAAACTGAGCGCCGGCACCCGGCTCAAGGTGAGAGACGGGGCCACGATCCTCGCCCGGAGACAGGCCGTAAAGGATGAACCCGCCCCCAGGGCAAGCCGTGAGGCGCCTGGGAAAAAGGTGAAGAAGGAAGAGGCCAAAAAGATGACCAAGGCCGACAGCCGCAGCAGGAAGCCGGCGGCTGCCAAGGTCGCGCATCACAAGGTGAAAAAGGGGGATACGCTCTTTTCCATCGCCCGGCGCTACAACGTCGAACTCGACGACATCAAGCGCTGGAACAGCCTTGCCGGCAGCCATCTCAAGGTCGGGTCCACCCTCACCATCCGGCTCGACAGCTGATCATCCGCGTAGCCGCTAGCAGGCCAGATGGCAGGCCACCTGCACCCCGCCTGGCAGTGGCCGTAGCGGCGGGTAAGCGTTACGGCACTGCTCCAGGGCCTTCGGACAACGGGGATGGAAGTGGCAGCCTTCCGGCGGATGGGCGGGCGACGGGGTTTCCCCCTGCAGGCGCAGGATCGGGCGCCCGCCGCTGATGCGAGGCACGGCCGAGAGCAGCGCCTCGGTGTAGGGATGGGCCGGGGCCGTGAGCACCTGCTCGACCGGTCCCTGCTCCACCACCCGGCCCAGATACATCACCGCCACCTCCTGGGCCAGGTATTCCACCACGGCAAAGTTGTGAGTGATGAAGAGGTAGGCCACCTTGAGTTCGGCCTGCAGGTCGCGCAGCAGGTTGAGGATCTGGGCCTGGACCGACACATCCAGGGCCGAGGTCGGCTCATCGCAGAGCAAGAGTTGCGGCGCCACGGCCAGGGCCCGGGCAATGGCGATGCGCTGGCGCTGGCCGCCGGAAAACTCGTGCGGGTAGCGCTCCAGGGCTTCCGCCTTCATGCCCACCTGTTCAAGGAGGGCGACGCAGGCCGGCCGGCCGGCCTCGGCTGAAGCGGCAACGCCCAGGGCGAGCATCCCCTCCAGCAGAATGTCGCCCACCCGCATGCGGGGATTGAGGGAGGCAAAGGGGTCCTGGAACACCATCTGCATCTTGCGCCGCAGAGCCTGGATCTGCCGCTTGTCCTTGGCCTCGATCAAAGTCCCCTGCCAGCGCACTTCCCCGCCGCTACGCGGCAGGAGCTGCATCAGGGCCTTGGCCACCGTGGTCTTGCCGCAGCCGGACTCCCCCACCAGGGCGAGGGTGCGGCCCGGGCTGAGCTCGAGGCTCACCCCATCCACCGCCCGCACATGGCCGCACACCCGCTGC
This sequence comes from Azovibrio sp., assembly GCF_049658005.1. Taxonomy (NCBI): domain Bacteria; kingdom Pseudomonadati; phylum Pseudomonadota; class Betaproteobacteria; order Rhodocyclales; family Rhodocyclaceae; genus Azovibrio; species Azovibrio sp. The sequence continues at coordinate 3,284 of NZ_JBASOH010000060.1, forward strand.
AAAAAACCCTTGCGGATGGGGAAATGCACCTTCAGCGCTTCGATTTCCAGTAACGGCCGGGCCGCTACTGGCAACGCTGGCAGCGGCACCGGCAAGATTTCCACGGCGGCCGATCCGGGCCGCGGTCCGGGAAAATGGCAGCGCACCCCGCCCTCATCGCCCACGGGCATCAGCCCTGGCGCCTCGGTTTCGCAGACGGGCTGGCGACGTTCGCAGCGCGCGGCGAAGC
>NZ_JBASOH010000061.1:0-5161 GCF_049658005.1 Azovibrio sp.
AGTCCGGCCTCTACTGGCAGGTGGACGGGCCGGACGGCGAGGTGCTGCTGCGCTCCCGCTCGCTCTGGGATGGCGCCCTCAGCCTGCCGCCGGGGGCCGCGCTGACGCCGGGCGCGCAGGCGGAGTACCGTGAGCTGGGGCCGGGCGGCGTGCCGCTGCTGATCCTGGTGCGGGTGATCCTGCCTGCCGCTGGGCCGGGCCCGTCGCCGCCGCGCCCCTTGCGGCTGATGGTGGCGATGGATGAAGAGGTGCTGCAGCGGCCGGTGCGGGATTTTGCCGGCATCCTGGCGCTGGCCCTGGCGCTCCTGGCCCTGGGTCTGGTGGCGGCGGTGGTATGGCAGCTCAAGCTGGCGCTGGGGCCGCTGGAGCGGCTGCGCCACAGCCTGGCCCGGGTGCGGGCGGGCCAGGCGGCGCAGCTGCAAGGGGTTTATCCCGCTGAAATCCAGCCCCTGGTGCAAGAATTCAACGACGTGCTGGCCCATGATGCGGCGGTACTGGAACGGGCCCGGACTCAGGCGGGCAACCTGGCCCATGCCCTGAAAACGCCGCTCTCCATCCTCGCCAATGCGGCGGCCCGGGAACCGGGCGAACTGGCCCGCTTGGTGACGGAGCAGGTGGGCACCGCCCGGCGCCAGGTGGATTACCACCTGGCCCGGGCCCGGGCCGCCGCGGCGGCGCAATTGCCCGGCCAGCAAGTGGCGGTGCGGCCCTTGCTGGAGGGGCTGCTGCGCGTCATGGGCAAGCTGCATGGGGAGCGGGGGTTACACCTCGAACTGATGCCTCTGGCCGGGGCGCCGGTCTTTCGCGGCGACGCCCAGGATTTTCAGGAAATGCTCGGCAACCTGCTCGACAACGCCTGCAAATGGGCGGCCAGCCGGGTGCAGGTGGCCGCCGGGATCACGGCTGGGCAACTGGAAATCCGGGTCGAGGACGACGGCCCGGGCCTGCCCGGGCCGGTGCGGGAATCGGTGCTGCAACGCGGGGTACGGGCCGACGAGGCCATGCCCGGCTCAGGGCTGGGACTTTCCATCGTCAGCGACCTGGCCGGCCTCTATGGCGGCGCCCTGCACCTGGAAAGCAGCACCCTGGGCGGCTTGCGGGCACGGCTGTGCCTGCCGGGCGGTCAGCCCGGTTCCATTCCGGATTCGGAATTAGCCCCATGACCCTGTAAAATCACGGGCTTCAATCATTTTGCGTATTGGCCTCCGTGTCCGGCTCCCGTCGTCCTCTTCGCCTCGCCATCAACGGTTACGGTCGCATCGGTCGCTGTTTTCTGCGCGCCCTGCATGAAGCCGGGCTGGATTCCCGCTTTCAGGTGGTGGCCATCAACGAGCCGGCCGATCTGGCCAGCATTGCCTATCTGACCCGTTTCGATTCTACCCACGGCCGCTTTCCCGGCAAGGTGGAGGCGGAGGACGATCATTTGCTGATTGCCGGCCAGGCCGTTTCCGTCACCCACGCCCGGGAACCCGAGGCGGTGGATTGGGCGGCTCTGGAGATCGACCTGGTGGTGGAATGTTCGGGCCAGTACAGCGACCGGGCCGGGATCAGCCGTTTCCTTGCGGTGGGCGTGCCCCGGGTATTGCTGTCCCATCCTGCCAACAGCGCCGCCGATGTGGATGCCACGGTGGTGTATGGCATCAACCACCAGCAACTGACCGGGGCCGAGCGCATCGTTTCCAACGCCTCCTGCACCACCAACGCCGTGGTGCCCCTGCTCGACCTGCTGGAGCGGGAGCTGGGGCTAAGCCAGGTGCTCCTCACGACGCTGCATTCGGTCATGAACGACCAGCCCCTGATCGACGGTTACCACCATACCGACCTGCGCCGCACCCGTTCTGCCATGCAGTCCATCATTCCCGTTTCCACCGGCCTCGCCCGGGGAGTGGAACGGCTTTTGCCGAGCCTGGCGGGCAAGGTCCAGGCCAAGGCGATCCGCGTGCCCACCCACAATGTCTCGGCCATCGACCTGGTGCTGGCGGTGGACAAGGAGGTGAGCGCCAGCCAGGTGAACCGCCTGCTCGCCGAGGCGGCCGCCGGCCCTTACCAGGGACTGATGGCTTATTCGGAAGAAACCCACGCCTCCATCGATTTCAATCACGACCCCCATTCGGCGGTCGTCGACGGCAGCCAGACCCGCAAGGTGGGCCCCCGCCTGATCAATCTTCTGGTCTGGTTCGACAACGAGTGGGGCTTTGCCAACCGGATGCTGGATGTGACCCGGCACTGGCAGGGCCTCTGGTCTGCTTCTTCGTCCCCCGATTCAACTTTGCAGCGATAAAACAGGAGACTTTCATGCAAGTCAAAAAACTCACCGATCTCGATGTGGCCGGCAAGCGCGTCTTCATCCGCGCCGATTTGAACGTGCCCCAGGACGAAGCCGGCAACATCACCGAAGATACCCGCATCAAGGCTTCCCTGCCGTCGATCCAGTATTGTCTGGACAAAGGGGCGGCGGTGATGGTGACCTCCCACCTGGGCCGTCCCAGCGAGGGGGTGGTCGGCCCGGACGACACCCTGGCGCCGGTGGCGGTGCGCATGGGACAACTGCTGGCCAAACCGGTGCGCCTCGTGCAGAACTGGGTCGACGGCGGCTTCGAGGTAGCGCCCGGCGAAGTGGTGCTGCTGGAAAACTGCCGCTGCAACAAGGGCGAGAAGAAAAACAGCGAGGAACTGGCAAGAAAAATGGCCGCGCTCTGCGACATCTATGTGAATGACGCCTTCGGCACCGCGCACCGGGCCGAGGCCACCACCCATGGCATCGCCCGCTTCGCCCCGGTGGCCTGCGCCGGCATCCTGATGGGCGCCGAGATTGACGCCCTGTCGAAGGCGCTGCAGAACCCGAAGCGGCCGCTGGTGGCGATCGTCGGCGGCGCCAAGGTGTCCTCCAAGCTCGCCATCCTCAAATCCCTGGCCGAAAAGGTCGATCAGCTCATCGTCGGCGGCGGCATTGCCAACACCTTCTTGCTCGCCTCGGGAAAACGCATCGGCGAATCCCTGGCCGAACCCGATCTGGTCAAGGAAGCCCACGCCATCATGGACATCATGCGCGCGCGCGGCGCCGAAGTGCCCCTGCCCGTCGACGTGGTGGTGGCCGACGAGGTTTCCGCCCTGGCCCGGGCCAACAAGATTGCCGTGGATGATGTCTCCGCCCATGACCGCATCCTGGACGTGGGCCCCAAGACCGCCGCCCGCCTCGCCGAGATCATCGCCCATGCCGGCACCATCGTCTGGAACGGCCCGGTGGGGGTGTTCGAGTATGCCCAGTTCGCCGGCGGCACGAAGATGCTGGCCTCCGCCATTGCCCACTCGGAAGCCTTCTCCATCGCCGGCGGCGGCGACACCCTGGCGGCCATCGCCAAGTTCCACATCGCCGACGAAGTGGGCTACATCTCCACCGGCGGCGGCGCCTTCCTGGAATTCCTGGAAGGCAAGACCCTGCCCGCCATCGCCGCCCTGGAAGCCCGCTACGAGGGCTGATGCCGGAAAAGCGGGCTTCCAGCGCGGTTCCGGCGCGGTTCCAGCATCAAGGCGCCGGGTCCGCAGAAGGGTTGCGGCAGGCCCCTGTCCTGTTGGCGATTTGTTGATTTATCGCGGCCGCGGCCGCCTTTGTGGTGAAATAGCCAGGTCTGTTCGCGGAGCTTTGTGCCTCCGCCCCTTTGTGCCTCTGCCCCTTTTGTGCCTCCGCCCTTTGTGCCTCCGCCCTTTTGTGGCTCCCCCCTTTGCCTCGAGGTTTTCATGCCCCTGATCCCTGCCGGCTCCCTGCAACTCGAAACCGAGCGTTTCGGCCCCGCCGATGCGCCGGCCATCCTGCTGATCCAGGGGCTGGGCACACCGCTCACCCGCTGGCCCCTGTCCCTGTGCGAAAGGCTGGTGGCCGAGGGCTTCCAGGTGATCCGCTTCGACAACCGGGACATCGGCCTGTCCACCCAGCTCGACAGTCTGGGCCTGCCTGACCTGATGGGTTTTTTCCAGGGCCGGCGGCCGCCGAATCCGCTCTACACCCTGGCAGACATGGCCGCCGACAGCATCGCGCTCCTCGATGCCCTGCAGATCGACAAGGCCCATATCGTCGGCGCTTCCATGGGCGGCATGATCGCCCAGCTGCTGGCGGGCCTCTACCCCGATCGCTGCCGGTCGCTGACCTCGATCATGTCCTCGAGCGGCAACCCGATGCTGCCACCACCGACCCCGGCGGCCCTCCAGGCCCTGTTTGCGCCCCTGCCGCCGGGCAAGGACGAAGCCAGCATGGTGGCCGACTGGGTGCGGCGCCAGCAGGTGCTGATGAGCCCCGCCTACCCGACCCCGGAGGCGGAGCTGAAGGCCATGTTCATGGCCGAATACCGGCGCAGTTTTCATCCTCAGGGTGTGGCCCGGCAACTGGCGGCCCTGCTCACCGGCGGCGACCGGCGTTCCCTGCTGGCGACTATCCAAGCGCCCACGGTGGTGCTGCATGGCGAGGCCGATCCCTTGATTCCCGTGGCCTGCGGCCAGGATACGGCGGCCAGCATTGCCGGGGCCGAACTGCGCACCATTTCGGGCATGGGGCATGATTTCCCTACCGCCCTGATGCCCGAGTTTGCTGCTGCCATCCTGGCGGCGGCCCGCCGGGCTGCCTGAAACCTGGTGTAATAACCTTATCTTCCCCGGATTCCCCTGAAAACTGCCATGACGGAACCCCTTGCCGACCTGAGCCCCATCGAAGCCCGCCTGCTCGGGGTGCTGATCGAGAAGGAGCGCACCACGCCCGACGCCTATCCCCTGACCCTGAACAGCCTCACCGCCGGCTGCAACCAGAAGACTTCCCGCGACCCGGTCATGAACCTCGACGAGGCCGAGGTGCAGGCCGCCCTGGAAACCCTGCGCTGCCGCAATCTGGTGCTGGAAACCTATGGTGCCTCGGGGCGGGTGCTGCGTTACGCCCACAACTTCACCAAGACCTACGGCCTGCCCGGTCCCATGGTGCCGCTCCTGGCGGTGCTGGTGCTGCGCGGTCCCCAGACTGCCAGCGAACTGCGCGCCAATTGTGAACGCCTGCACCGCTTTGCCGATGCTTCTGCCGTGGCCGCCTATCTGGAAGAGCTGGCCGGACGGCCCCAGGCCCTGGCCGTGCAGCTGCCGCGCCAGCCCGGCGCCCGGGAGCCGCGCTGGGCCCATCAGC
>NZ_JBASOH010000062.1:0-75700 GCF_049658005.1 Azovibrio sp.
TGCCGGCGGATCGCGTCACCGCCACCGGTCACGTTTCAATCCACGCCCCCCGTTGCTGGGGGGCGAATGCATGGTCCGCATGGGGGCGAGCGCGGTGACGGATGTTTCAATCCACGCCCCCCGTTGCTGGGGGGCGAATGCCCGGCGGCGGTAATATTGGGATCAGCCTTGAGAGTTTCAATCCACGCCCCCCGTTGCTGGGGGGCGAATGGTTCAATGACGGAACGTTCCAACGCATTGATGGTGTTTCAATCCACGCCCCCCGTTGCTGGGGGGCGAATGGCGCGGACCGGCACAAATTGAAGGATGAATAGGTCGTTTCAATCCACGCCCCCCGTTGCTGGGGGGCGAATGCCCACACAAAAGCGGTGCTGGCGCGCCTGCAGGACGTTTCAATCCACGCCCCCCGTTGCTGGGGGGCGAATGTATAAATTGGACTAAATCGTTGTGGGAGTTGGCTGTTTCAATCCACGCCCCCCGTTGCTGGGGGGCGAATGACTCACCTCCATGGCCATCCACCCCTGGATGGTCAAGTTTCAATCCACGCCCCCCGTTGCTGGGGGGCGAATGAGCCCGGTGCGGGTGCCTTGTTTGTCAATGGTGAGGTTTCAATCCACGCCCCCCGTTGCTGGGGGGCGAATGAGCGTGGCACGAGCTTCGCAACCGGAAAGCCGGTGTTTCAATCCACGCCCCCCGTTGCTGGGGGGCGAATGGGTACGTCTGCGAGCATTGCGGCGCCCAGATCGACGTTTCAATCCACGCCCCCCGTTGCTGGGGGGCGAATGTCTTCCTTTCTAACCTCCGGAAGGCAAAGCGCAATCGGGTTGCGTTGCGCGAACCTCGTGTTTTTGCGCAGCGGGTATCTTACATCAATCCGGAATCCTGGAATTACCGTCGACAAATCAATGTGTTGCCGACTGCGCGAAGCTGCCGGGTGAAAGTTGCGTACTTGGGGTTCGCGGGCCATCACAGCACGAGGGGGGCATCGAAGTCGGTGGCGCGAAAACAGCCGTATTCTTTTACTTCGTAGCCGCGCAATTCGGCAATGCGGTAAAAGCGCAGGTTGTCTTCCTTGGGGTCGATTTCGGCGACCAGATCACGTTCGAGCGCTTCAAACTGCATCCGGTCGATCTGGCATTCGAAGACCGATTTTTGCACCCGCTGGCCGATGCCTTCGCACAGTTTGGCGACGCGGCGCAGGCGGCGCCGGCCTGCGCGGGTTTCGGTGTTGACGTCGTAGCAGACGATGACCAGCATCAGCGCACCAGATAGGGCAGGTATGCGTCGGTGTCGCCGCGCAGGGTACGCGCCAGCAAGCGGGCCTGGACATGCGGCAGCAGGCCGAAGGGCAGGCTTTCGGCCAACAGGGGGTGCGAGGTCACTTCCTGCTTGCGCTCCTGGTAGGCCACCAGCACGGCCTTGCGGGCATCGCCTTCGAGCAGGACCGCCCCGCCTTCACGCTCGACGAAATCATCGGCCCCGAGCTGACCGCGATTGATCAGCGATAGCGCCAGGCGGTCGGCATAGAAACGGAATTCCTCCATCAGGTCGAGGGCGAGCGCCGCCCGCCCCGGACGCAGGGCATGCAGGAAACCGACTTGCGGATCGAGCCCGGCGGCTTCGATGGCCGAGCGGCAATCATTCATCAAGAGCGCATAGAGGAAGGAGAGCAAGGCATTGACCCGGTCGCGGGGCGGTCGCCGGCTGCGCCCCTCCATGCGGAAAACGGCGCGGGCGGCGGGGCGGATGAGATGGTTGAGGGCGGCAAAATACTGGCGCGCCGCCTCGCCCTCGATGCCGCGCAGGGTGTCGAGATCCGCCGCCGCCGGCAGGGCGCGCAAGGCAGCCGCGAGATCAGCGGCGCCCCGCGCCAAAATCGCGGCATCTTCGTTCGCCTTGCTCTCCCGCGCGCCGCGCAGCAGCACCTGGCGGCAGTTTCTCACCTTGCCGGCAATGGCGTTGCGTGCCTGGCGAACGCTAAAGGCGGGATCTTCCGCCGCCCGATACTGTGCCCGCCGGAGCAGGACGTTGCCCGAAACCGGGCCTTCCAACCGGGCCTTGAAGCGTCCGTTGGCATCGAGCAGGATGAGCGCCACCCCCTCTTCCGCCAGGCGATGCATCAATGGCAGCGAAACCGTGACGTGCCCGAAGCAGACCACGGCGCCCAGGTGATGCAAGGGTACCCTTAGCCGGGTTTCGTGTTCGATCTCGAGACGCACGGTGTTGTTGTCGAGGTGCACATAACTTTCCGGCGTCGTCACATACAAGGTGTTGAGCAGTTGCATATCAGTCCTCCGGCTCGAACAGATGGGCGAGCGCGGCCGCGCGCGCCGGGTTGTCGCGCACCACCGCACCGGGTTGGCACAGGTCATGCAGCGAACAGGCGCGGCAATGCTCGTCGGCCCGGGGCGGCGGCGTGATGCCGCGGGCCAGCAGATCGCGCACCCCGGCCAGGGCGGCCAGGGTTTTGGCCCGCAAACCGGCGTCGATCGCAACCTTGCGCCGCCGGCGTGAGCTGGCGTAATACAAGGCGCCTTCCGGCACCGGCTTGTCGAACATTTCTTCCAGGCAGAGCGCCTGCGCCGCCAGTTGTACGTCGTCGCAGGCGGCAATGTCGGCCCGTTTGTGCCGGGCGCCGTGCTTGTACTCCACCGGGTAAGGGGTGCCATCGGGCAGGAATTCCACCACATCGGCCTTGCCCACAAGCCCGAGCCGGTCGCTAAAGAGCGGCAAGGCGCGCTCGATGCGCAAGCCATCGCGTAGCTCGAAACCCGGGTCATCCACCCGCTTGTGCAGGGCCTGGCCGCGCTGGGTGAACAGGTTGTCCTCGAACACCTGCTCGATGTGGATCAAGGCGCACTGGCGCGGGCAGTAGCACCAATGCTGGAGGGCGGAAAGGGGAATGGGTTCAAAAGGTTCGTCGCTCATCGCGCCCCCTCGCCAATGGCTTTGGCAACTTCCTTGCGGTAGCATTGCCCAAGAATCGAAGGAGGCCGCACCATGACCAACTCTCCCCTTGAAGACATCGAAGCCGCCGCGCTGCAACTGGCGAGCAGCGACCGCGCTAAATTGGCCGAACGCCTGCTGATCAGCCTGGAAGAAGACGACGAAATCCTCGCCTCCTGGGTCGAAGAAGCCGAACGGCGGGGCGAAGCGTACGAGCGCGGGGAAACTGAGGCCATCGACTTCGATGAGGCGATTGCCCAGGCGCGGGCGCGGATCACCAATCGCCGGGTGGCATGAAAGCGATATTCCTCAAGGCGGCCCAGGCCGAGTTGAACACCGCTATCGATTACTACACCGACCACGCGAGCGAACGAGTTGCCGAAGCCTTCCTGCAGGATGTGCTGCACACACGCCAGCGGCTGATCGACCACCCGGAACTCGGTAAATTTGTCTCCAAACGCCTGCGTGCCCTGGCTCTCAAGCATTTTCCCTATTTCCTGATTTACCGTTTTTCCAGCGACACCATCAGCATCCCTGCCGTCGCCCACCAACGCCGCCGGCCTGGGTATTGGGGCGGGCGGCGCTGAAGACACTTACACCCGCTTGATCAGCGTCACGCCGCTAGGCAAGTTCGCTTCGTCAATGCTCACCTCGTAGTCGGCAAAGCTGCGCGCCACCTCCACATCTGCCTTGCGTGCCACCTTGATGCGGTCGAACAGCGCATGCGCGTGGGCGTTGCCCAGTTCCGAATCGTGCTTGAAGACATACAGCCCGCGCGTCGCCATTTCGCCACGGGCGGCGGAGCGGTCGTGCTCGAACATGTTTTCCAGGGCCTGCCAGAGCAGTTCCAGATCGTCTTCGTCAAAGCCCGTCTGTTTGGCAAGGAAAGCCGACACGAAGCCGTGTGCCACATAAACGCCGTAAGGCACGGTGTGCTTGCGGCCCATGGTGCGGTTGTCGCCCTGCTGCTTCTCGGCCTCGGCTTCCGTCGCCACCGCCATACGGGTAATCGAATGTTCCTGGGCGATGATCGGATCGACTGAACGGGCAAAGGTCAGTTGCACCGGGCCGCGCACCTGGCCGCAATTGACGCCAATCGCCATCACCGCGCCGAAGGTGCGCACGTCGAAGAAGTTGGCGCACATCCACTGCCGCGCCTTGTCCACGGTATCGCCGCTGCCCTTGCGCTTCTTGTCGCCCTTGAGTTCTTCTTCGGCGCCAACGGCAACATAGGCCCTCTCGTGCGTCTGGTTGAGGACCGCCTTTTCCTTCACATAGATGTCGAAGAACGGCGTTTCGCCCTTCACCAGCCCGACGAAATTGCGCACCTTGCGCTTGAGCGACACATCGGTCACCAGCCCATGGCCGGATTCGGCATCCAGACGCGGCAGATTGCCGGCATCGGGGTCGCCGTTGGGGTTGCCGTCGCGCACATCGAAAACGAGAACGAAGTCATAGCGGTTGTTCAGGCTCATTGGGTTTCTCCCTGGGTGGATTCTTCGGATGGGGTGGGTTTGCGGAAAAAGTCCTGGCGTTGATGATAGTAGCCAAGGCAGAAGCGGCCTTGGTCGGGCAGGCTGAGGTGCCGGGGAAAATCGGCGATGCCATCGAGGATTTCGCCGAGCAGGCGTTCGAAATTCACCGCCCGGCCGCGATGGGTAAGCTTGGCCAGATGGTGGTTCTTCAAGCGCAAAAGCGTGGTGAAAACCGCCACTGGCGTACTCGACGCCGCGCCGTAGTAGCGTTCGCGGATGGTGGCGTTGAGGCCGGGGTTGGCTTCTTCCTGGATCTTTTCCAAGACCGCAAAAAGACGCCCCAGGCGATAAGCCGGATTGGGATTGGCTAGGTCGAGCATGTCGGAAAACTCCTGAACGAAAGAGGAATCGGAAGAACGGCGGGAACGGTTGAGGCAAGCCTTGATCGCCGCCGCCCGCAGGTAGGTGACGTTCTGCTCGGCACGGCAGCGTTGCACCGCCGCGTTGAGCCAGGTGGCCGGAAAGGGGCTCCCGGAGAGCATCGCCCGCATGATGTCGCCGCCGAGATTGGGCGGGATGTTGTCGGCCTTGCCCTGCCCGGCACAGGCCGCCAGCAGGCGGAACAGGCTGGGAAATTCCGGGTCCTTGCCGCCGCGCACCATCTTCAGATCCGCGAACCACTGGCGGATGCGCTGGGCGACTTCATGCAAGGGCGCGGCGTACCAGAAACGAACCGAAATCCGTGCGGCATTCGGCGCCAGTCCAAGGACATAGAAGCGGTTCTCGCCGCGCCCGCCATCGAACTGACCGGACTGGACGGCGCTCAGGACAGCGCGCACCCGTTCGATACGGGCATCCGGATCGTCCTGCTGTTCGCCGAAAACCGCAGCAAAGACCGACTCGGCCTCGGCGTCTTCCTTCTGTGCCCAGAACACCGTCGAGGTATCGCCCACCTGAAAGCGCTGCCGCGAATTGCGGTCGAGCAGGTGGTTCAGGGCGGTGGTGTAGGCAAAGGCGGCAAAGGGGCTGACCGGGGCGTTATCGCCTTGCTCCTTGTTGAACGAGGAAAAAGCATCGAGATTGAAGGAAACCAGCGTCGCGCCGGAACTCTGCGCCCCCCAGACACCCTTGATGACCGTGTGCAGCCGCTCCGTTGGCGCCGGCTCGCCAGTGACCAGGCAGATGGATTTCGCCGCCCCGGCCGTTTCGTCGCCGCGACACGCGCAGACGACGGCAGGCCGCTGGCAGATCAGGTCGACTTCGTCGTGCAAGCGAAAGGTCAGGACGGGATTACCTTCGAGAATGTCTGGCCAAAGCGGGTCACGGCGCAGTTCCGCCACCCCGCCGTTGGCGTAGAAACGCTCGATGGCCTGGATGCCCGCATCCTGCCGCGCCGATTCCGGCAAATCGGCAATGCGCTGGCGAAAGGCGGCATGTTGCTCGGCCACCCGCGCCGGCTTGCCACGCGTATCGACACCCAGCACATACTCGGCGCTATCCCACAGCAGGTTGGCCGCCACACCAGAAGATCGCTTGACCCCCATGGGCACCCGATAGCGCTGCCCCACTTTCTTCTTGCCTTCTCCTTGCCGGGTATCGACGATGCCCAAAGGTCTGCCATCTGCGGCCAGCTCGATGATGAAGGGGATTTCCTTCTCTTCCAGGCCAAAGGCTGGCAGGCGCCGGCCTGGATCAGGATCGGCTACCTTGCGCTGGTAGTAGTCATAGAGCGCTTGCAGGATCATCCCATCACCTGCGCGGTGGCAAGGTCGATCACCCCGCGCTGCATTGCGGCGCGGAAAAAGCGCGGCTTGGGGCCGCCCGCCGCAGTGAAGTCCAGGTCGAACAGCATCCAGCCGAGATCGCGGGTTTCGTCGATGGCCGGCGCCTCGTCGGCGGGCCGGTCGACCCGCCGGAAGCGGGCCGCGAATTCCCGGCAGCCGAGGTAGGGCTGATTGACGCATTGCCCCTTTTCCGCCCGGCGCTCGAACATCTCACGGTACTTGGCCGGGTTACCGAGGGCATCGTCGCCGACCGGCACCAGTTCGGCATGAATGCGGTAGGCCACATCGCGCAGGAACAGGCCGGCGCGCTGCTGCCGGTCTTCCTCCACGAACAAGGCGAGCTTGCCCTTGCCGGCGCCCATCGCCGTCTGGGCATTGCGCACCGATACCTTGGATGCCACCTCATTGCGCCGCACGCTGATCCAGCGGATCGGCTTGAGCACCTCGATGCGCTTCACCTCCCAGCGGATAGCCGGCTTCCACAAAATGGCCTCGAACACCGAGCGCGCGGCAGAAGGCGTCATCACATCATAGGAAACCCGCTCGACCTTCATCTCCGGGCGGGTAAAGCAGGCGAAATCACCTGCGACTTCGAGACAAAAACTTGCCATCATTCCTCCTTTGGCAGGGTCAGAGTTTGCTTGACGAAAAGTCTTACTGACTATCCTTATCAGCTCAAAAAACAAGCTCTCCCGGGTCCCCCGGCACACCATCGACATCGATCCCCAGCACCGGGTCGTAAAGCACATCATTGTTCGCCGACTGCACGTACAAGCCCGGGAAGTCGCCGCCCAGGGCTTCGATGTCGCCTTGCTTGAGCAGGCGCTGTAGGTCGCTGTTGTAGAGGGTCACGCCGTAGCGTTGCAGCTTGCGCAGCAGCCAGCGCTCCGGGCCGTTCTTCTTGAGGGTGTTCAAGCACATGCCGATGCGATCGTCGTCCGGATCGCGCCGGTAGCGGACGAAGACAGTAGCGCCGTCCTGTTCGTCGATCAGCCGGAAACGCTCGGCGGCAGTGCGGAACATCACGTCGGCCTCACGACCTACGCGCAGCAGCCGGCAGATGTCTTTTTCATCGAGCCGCGCATCGCCATAGAGCCTGCGGAAGAACTCGCCGAAGCGCTCGACGCCCATCGGCTCGGCTGTCGCCGGAAGGCCGCCCCAGAGCATCCGGGTCGCCTGTTCCGCCAGGCGCAGCAGGCCCGGCGGGGCCGGCTTGGGCGGCACGAAGACATGCACCTCGCCACATTCCAGCCGCCCTTCGCGGTTACAGCGCCCGGCGGCCTGGGCGATGGAATCGAGTCCGGCCAGCGCCCGGAAGACCACGGGAAAGTCGATGTCGACGCCAGCTTCCACCAGTTGCGTGCTGACCACCCGGATCGGTTTGGCCGCCTCTCCCGCGTTCAAAGCCCGCCGCCGTTCGGCCAGTTCGGCCTTGATCGCCTGGAGGGTGTCGCTGCGATGCTCGGCGCACATCAGGCCGGACAGGTGCCAGAGCCCTTCGGGGTTTTCCATCTTGAGTTGCCGGTAGAGATCGCGGGCATCGGCGCGGCGGCCGACGATGGCGAGCACGGCCTCATGGCGGGCGATTTCCGATGCCAGATCGTCCCAGCTGCGCGTCGCGTTCAGATCGGCAGGGAGATGTACCCGCACCCGCTTTAGATCGGCATAAAGGCCGGGCACGTCGTCGACGATCTCGCGCACCTCGCCGGCCGTAAAGCCGCGCAAGGCCCTGGCCTGATCGAAGCCGGTTCGGCTTTCCAGGGTCGGCTGGGTGGCGGTGCACAACAGCAGCGTGACGCCGTAATCCTTGACCAGCAGGCGCAACACGTCGACCACCGGCTGCAGGTAGGCAAGCGGCAGCAACTGCGCTTCGTCGAGGACGATGACGCTACCGACCAGGTTGTGCAGCTTGCGGCAGCGCGAGGTGCGATGGGCAAACAGGCTTTCCAGCAATTGCACGTTGGTGGTGACGACCAAGGGCGCATCCCAGTTCTCACAGGCCAGTCGCGAGCGGGCGGTTTCCTGGGTTGCGTCGACTTCGACGTTGCTGTGGTGCTCGATGACGTTCTCGTCGCCAAAAATGTCCCGGAAGATTCCGGCCGTCTGCTCGATGATGCTGGTGTAGGGAATGGCATAGACGATGCGCCGCTGGCCATGGCAAACCGCGTGGCGCAGCGCAAACGCCAGGCTGGAGAGCGTCTTGCCGCCGCCGGTCGGCACCGTCAGGCTGAACACGCCGGGCGCCAGTTCCGCCTTGGCAAGGCAGGCGCGCAGGACTTCGGCACGCTTGCGATTGACCTTGCTGTCGGCTTCGCCGCGCAGGGCGACAGCCTCAGCCATTTTTTCCAGATGGGCGGCCAGGCGGCCTTGCAGCGCGTCGAGGCCGGGAAAGCCTTGCCGCGCCTCGTTCTTGCCCGGCGACATGAAGGCTTCGGTATCGAGGAAATCGGCATCCACCAGGCAGGAAAAAAGCATACGCACCCAGAGCGCGAAGCGGCCGGGAATGGGATCGTCCTTGTCGTCGTCGCGGTGGCGCAACAGGTCTGCCATGTCGGGCAAGGGAGCGGCGGGTTTGAGAAGGTATTCGGGAATCGGGGCGGCGCAAGCCGTCGCCAGTTCCCTTTGGGCGTCTTCGGAAGCCAAGCGGTACTCGAGGCTTTTGTTTTCCCCGGCCCAATCCGAGAGTCCGGCGTGGTGCCCGGCAATGAGGTAGGAGAGCACGCGAGCGACGACTGGGCCCGAGCGTTTATCCACTTCTTTTAGATAGCGCTCTGCCCACAGGGCGCCGGCCGCCGAATGGGTTTTGTCGGTTCCGGCAACGCGCCCCTCGATATGGGCATCCGGGTCGCCGCATTGGCGGATGTAGCGCTGAAAGCCTTCGCGGAATTTGCCCAGGTCGTGCCAGAGTCCGGCCAGGGCGGCCCAGGGGGCCGACTGGAAAGTCGCCGCGAACTCGCCCGCCAGCCGGGCGACCGCCACTGCATGGTGCGACAGGGGATGCGCCAGCAGCCGCTCCCCATCCTTCCGGATATGGGCAATGAACTCGCAGGCGGCGAGGTCCATTGCATCACCTGCCCCGCTTTCCATTCTGTCCATGAGCGTCAATGCCTTCGATTCCTCCATGCCGTCCTCCCGAGTTTGTTGCCAAGCCTACCTTCCCACGGTCTCAAAACCTGAGACTGAGCCAGGAGAGCGTTCAGTATTTTTCGAGGCTCTGTTTCAGGAGACGGATCACCTTGGCACGCAACTCCGGGGGAGCGACGACCTGACAGTCGGGACCGTGTTTGAGGATGTCCAGGATGAGCCCCGTATCCTGGCTATAGGGCAGGCGCAGTTGATAACTGCCATCGGCCAGGAACTGTCCCTCCTGGGCCGGGTGCCATTGCTCGGTGGCAACCCAGCGGGCCTGCCTTGCACTGAAAACCAGGGTGGCCCAGGTGAGCTGCTGACCGGCAAAGATTCCGTAACCCGCGCCGAGAAAATCATCCAGCACTTCCTCGGCCAGTTCCCGGGCCTGAACATCCGTGGGTTGGGTCTCGAGGATGGCGTCTACGGCAAAGCTGCGCAGGGCATCCTTCTGGTGACACCAGGCATCCAGATACCAGTTGCCCCGGTAATGGACCAGCCGTTGCGGCGACACCTCGCGTTGGCTGAGTTCGCCACTGCTCCGGGCCTGATAGCGGATCAACAGCCGCTGACGTTCCATGACTGCCGCCGCAAGGGTCTGGAAATGCCTTGGGGTGCAACTGCGGCTGGCCACCTGGAGAATGCGGACCCGGCGCGCCACCTCCCCGGCCGGGCTGGCGGCGCTACCCAGCATCTTGAGCAGACGTTCCCGCAACGGTTCGATGTGTTCTGCCAGCACGCCTCCTGTGTCCATGGCGCGGAGCAATGCCTTTAGGCTCAAGAGCGCATGGATTTCCCGGGGGGAAAACCAGAGCCCGGGTAGTTCCTGGCACTCAGCCGTGCGATCCAGACGATATTGCCGGGTTTCCTCATCCTTGATCAGAGGCAGCCCCAGGCGCTCCTGGGCCACGGCCAGATCGCGATACAAGGTTGCCCGGGAAACCTCCAGACGCTCCATGAGCTCACTGAAACTGACGCTGCGGCGACTACGCAGCATGCGCTCGATGATGTGGATCCGCTCGGTCCTCTGCATGGCTGCCTCCGTAAAACCAGAAGCATAATCCATGCGGCATCGAAGCCGATACGGCTACATCCCGAACCGGCCGGTCAGGTCGAAGGAGGTTTCCTTGCCCACCTGGGGGCCATGGGCGGCGAGCCAGCGGCCGGCTTCTTCGTAGCCGATGTCGTGAAGCTTTTTCAGAAAGGGCCAGTCGGCGGCCACCTTGGTGGCGCTGCCGAACAGGCGCTGCAGGTCATGGGCTTCGATCAGGTGGAAGCGGGTTTCCAGCATGTGCCGCTCGAAGCCCGAGGGTTCATGCCGGGCGCGGCCCAGAAGGCGCTTCAGGCTGAGGCGGCCCAGCCAGCCTTGGGCGGCTTCCCCGGCATGGCCGCGGCTGTAGTCGATGACGTTGGCAAAGAGCAGCATCTCCCGCAGCAGGCTGGTGTTGAAGGCCAGCTCCAGGGTGCGGGCACGGATTTCCTCCGCCGTGCGGGGGGTCTCCCCATATACCGGCGGGGCAAGCAGGATCAGCAGGATGTCCCGGGCACTGCATTCGTAGAACAGGGGAAAGACCGCCGGGTTGGCCGCGTAGCCGCCATCCCAGTAGGGTTCCCCGTCGATCACGATGGCGTGGTGCAGCATCGGCAGGCAGGCCGAGGCGAGCACGGCGTCCACGCTCAGCTCTTTGTTGCGGAACAGGCGCAGCTTGCCGGTATTGGCGTTGGTGGCAGCCAGGAACAGGCGCAGCGGGCTGTGGCGGGCCAGGCCGACAAAATCCACTCGTTCTTCGAGCAGTTTTCGCAGCGGATTGAAGTTGAAAGGATTGAGTTGATAGGGAGAGAGGTACTGAGTCCAGTTGAGCATGAAGCGGGTGGCGGGCAGCAGGGCCACGCCCTCGCCTCCGGCCACGGGTACCGAAAGGTCCTGGGGAATACTGTCGGCAATGGCGCGCCAGAACTCGGCCAGGGCCTGCCGGGCGCCGTCCCGGCCGCCGCGCATCAGGCCGTCGGCCAGGACCACGCCGTTCATGGCGCCGGCACTGGTGCCGCTGATGCCTTCAAAATCGAACCGTCCATCTTCGAGCAGGCGGTCCAGAACGCCCCAGCTGTAGGCGCCATGGGCACCGCCGCCCTGGAGTCCGAGGTTGATCACGGGTTTTGTGGCGGATGTGGCATGACTCATGGAATCCCTCCTTGCGTTGACGGCAGCACCTTGCGGCTAGGATACTTCGCCCGGCCTGGAATCCTGCAAGGGATTTCCAGGATTTTCTGCATTTCCTCAGGATTACCGCATGCTGCCAAAGCTTTCTACCTTCCCCGGGGTGCCCGGCCCCGTGGTCATCATCGTCCTGGACGGCTATGGCCTGCCCAGGACCGACCTGGGCAGCGCCATCGCCGCCGCCCGGAAACCCACCCTGGACAAGCTCTTCGCCCAGTATCCCAACATCCGCCTGAAGGCGCATGGCACCGCCGTCGGGATGCCTTCCGACGACGACATGGGCAATTCCGAGGTGGGCCACAACGCCATCGGCGCAGGGCAAGTCTATTCCCAGGGGGCTGCCCTGGTGGCGGATGCCATCGAATCGGGCCGCATCTGGCAGGGCGAGGCCTGGCGGCAGATCGTGGCAGGGGCCAAGGCCGGACGCGGGGTGATCCACTTTCTCGGGCTCTTTTCCGACGGCAATGTGCATAGCCACATCGACCACCTGAAAGCCATGATCGTCCAGGCCAAGGCCGAGGGGGTGAAGAAGGTGCGCATCCACGCCCTCCTCGATGGCCGGGACGTGCCCGAGACCAGCGCCCTGGATTACCTTTTGCCCTTCGAGGCTTTTCTGAAGGAGGTCTCAGATGCCACTTTCGATGCCCGGATCGCCTCGGGCGGTGGCCGCCAGGTCATCACCATGGACCGCTACGAAGCCAACTGGGCCATGGTGGAAGCAGGCTGGAAGACCCATGTACTCGGCCAGGGCCAGCCCTTTCCGAGCGCCGTGGCAGCCGTGAATGCCCTGCGCGCCGCCCAGCCCGGAACCATCGATCAGGACTTGCCCCCGTTCGTGATCGTGGAAAACGGCGAGCCCGTCGGCACCATCGAAGATGGCGATGCGGTGGTGTTCTTCAATTTCCGCGGTGACCGGGCGATCGAGATCAGCCGCGCCTTTGAAGACAGCGATTTCGACAAGTTCGACCGGCGGCGCGTGCCCCAGGTCCGCTATGCCGGCATGTTGCAATATGACGGCGACCTGCAACTCCCGAAGCGTTTCCTGGTGCCGCCCCCGGCCATCCAGAACACGATGGGCGAGTGGTTCGCCAAAACCGGCATCCCTCAATTCGCCTGCTCGGAAACCCAGAAATTCGGCCATGTCACCTATTTCTGGAACGGCAACCGTTCGGGCAGGTTCGAAGGCGAGACCTGGCAGGAGGTGCCCAGCGACGTGGTGCCCTTCGAGCAGCGCCCCTGGATGAAATCCGCCGAGATCGCCGATGCCATGATCGCCGCCATCCAAAGCGGCAAGTACCGGGTGCTGCGGTGCAATTTCGCCAATGGCGACATGGTCGGCCACACCGGCAACTTTCGCGCCACCACCCTGGCCATCGAGGCGGTGGACCTCGCCCTGGAACGCCTGTTGCCGGTAATCGACGCCGCCGGCGGGGTGGCCCTGATCACTGCCGACCACGGCAATGCCGACGAAATGTTCGAGCTCGACAAGAAGACCGGGCAGCCCGCCCCCGACAAGGACGGCGCCTACCAGGCCAAGACCGCCCACACCTTGAACCCGGTGCCCTTGATCCTCTATGACAACGTCAGCGGCGGAAAACTCACCCTGAAGCAGACGGAAAACGCGCGCCTCTCCAACATCGCCGCCACCGTCGCCCACCTGATCGGCCGGGAAAAACACGAGAGCTGGGACGAAAGCCTGCTGATGGTCTGCTGATGGTCTGCTGATGGTCTGCTGATGGTCAGAAAGCCGGCAGATCAAGGCATGCCCCTGGCAAGCAACGAGACCATGCTCCCGCCGTTTCAGACGCTCAGGACAAATCCAGGTGCGGTTGGGTCAAGTGCAGTCAAGTGCAGTTGGGTCATATACAAGGCCGTTATCGTCTTGGCGTCAGTGATTTCACCGTTCAGGATGCCCGCTTGTATCTGCTTCAGGCTGAACGAGAAAATTTCGATGAACTCCCCCTCTTCTTGCATCGGGTCTGAAATTTTCACCAACCCGCGCGCAAGAAATACCTCGATCCGCTCATCCGAGTAACCGATGCAAGGATGCAAGGTGCCCAGATGCGTCCAGGACCCCGCCTCATAGCCGGTTTCTTCACGAAGCTCCCTGATGGCCGTCCTCTCCATACTTTCACCTGCATCTATCTTGCCGGCGGGCAATTCCAGGAAAGTCCGTCCCAGGGGATAGCGGAACTGACGCTCGAACAGCAGTTCGCCGCTTTCCAGAACAGGGACGATCACGACGGCCCCGGGATGCTTGATGTATTCCCGGACCGACTCTTTGCCGTCAGGCAAGCGAACCCGATCCCGCCTGACGTGCAAAAGGTTGCCCTCAAAGATGAGCTCGGAATCCAGCTGCTGTTCATCCAATCCTTGCGAAGGTTTCCACTCCGGTTCGCTCACAACGCTTCACTCCTTATCGGTCAAGTGCTGCGCCCGGCCGGGCGCAGCAAAGAAAACCGGCCCAACAGGGCCGGCGAAGGTGTACGGACGGCAAAACACTGTCAGAGGGAAAGCACGCCCTGATAGGCCGCCACGCCGCCTTGAGCCAGGACGGGACTGACATCCTGACGAGCCTGGGCCTGCACATCCTGGCGCACCCGGGACGCCTGCGCCGCCCCCTCGGCCTGACTATCCGGCATGGGAGCCCCAACCGACACCCGAGCCATGGGGTCCGCTGCAACAGCGGGACGTGCCATGGGATCCGCCGGGGTCACGGCAGTGGGCGCTGCTGCCATCCGTTCCGGCTGCGGCCTCGGGGTTGCTGCGCCGGTGGGCTGAGTCACGCTGGCCTGCTGCAGGGGAAGGGATTGGGCAGCCATGCCGGCCGGTGCTGCTGTAGTGAAGCCTGGGGCTTCGTTACGGACAGGTCTGGTTTGCGCCGCATTCTGCACCGGTACGTTCTGCGGGGCCGATGCCGATTGCTGGGCAGCCGCACGAGCCAGCTCCGGGTTTTGTTGTTCGGTTGCCAGCATGGATTGCCCCGCTGCACTCAAACTGACCTTGGTACTGGAAGGAGGCTGGCTGGCGGCATTCCCTGCATCGACACCCGCAGGACCACGACCTGCCGGCGCACTGACACCCGCTGCCGCGCCGGCAGGAGATGAAGCGGGGACTGAACCATACAGCGCCTGCAGCCCTGAACGATTGATTTCCATGATGTGACCTCTCGTGAAAATACCGACTTACGGTTTCATCCTAGCCCAAAGTCTGGATTTCCAACAGCCCTGCAATGTAAAAGGCGAGGTCTCCCGCCTTTGTTCGATCTGCCTGACCAAGCCGGCGTCATCAGAAATGCAGGGCTCGCTTGTCGCAGGACAGGGCCGCTTCGTGCACCACTTCCGACAGGGTCGGGTGAGCGTGGCAGATGCGGGCCAGGTCTTCGGAAGCTCCCCCGAATTCCATGGCCACCACGGCTTCGGCGATCAACTCGGAAGCCCCGGCGCCGATGATGTGCACGCCCAGGATGCGGTCGGTCCTGGCATCGGCCAGCATCTTCACGAAGCCTTCGGGAGCGCCCATGCCCAGGGCGCGGCCATTGGCGAGGAAGGGAATCTTGCCGACCTTGTAGGCGACGCCTTCGGCCTTGAGCTGCTGCTCGGTCTTGCCGACCCAGGCCATTTCGGGGCTGGTGTAGATGACGAAGGGAATCGTGTCGAAATTGCAGTGGCCTGCCTGCCCCGCGATCAGTTCGGCCACCATCACGCCCTCTTCCATGGCCTTGTGGGCCAGCATGGGACCACGCACCACGTCGCCCACGGCCCAGATGCCGGCCACATTGGTCTTGCAGTGCTCATCCACCTCGATCATGCCGCGCTCGTCGAGCTTGAGACCCACGGCTTCGGCATCGAGGCCGTCGGTGTTGGGGATGCGGCCGACGGAGACGATCAGGCGATCCGCATCGAGCTTGTGTTCCTTGCCTTCCTTGTCGACATAGGCGATGGAAACCCCCTTCTTGCTGGTCTTCACTTCGCCGATCCTGACGCCCATGTTGAGCGACAGACCTTGCTTGGTGAGCAGCTTCAGGGCTTCCCTGGACAGATCCACGTCGGCTGCCGCGAGGAAGTCGGGAGCGGCTTCGAGGATGGTCACTTCGGAGCCCAGACGGCGCCAGACGGACCCCATTTCCAGACCGATGACGCCGGCGCCGATGATGGCCAGCTTCCTGGGCACGGCGTCGATGTCGAGCGCGCCGATGTTGTCGCAAATCAGCTTGTTGTCCACGGCGATGCCGGGCAGGTGACGGGCCTTGGAGCCGGTGGCGACGATGACCTGCCTGGCCTCGACCACTTCCTCGCCGACCTTGACCTGCCAACCGGCAGCGCCCTGGCCCACGAAGGCGCCGTGACCCTTCAGCAGGGTGACGTTGTTCTTCTTGAACAGGCCCTTGATGCCGGCCGTCAGCTTGTCAACAATCTCGGACTTGCGGCCGATCATCCTGGGCACGTCGATCCTGGGGGTGCCCACGGAAATACCCTGTTCGGCAAAAGCGTGGCCGGCTTCCTCGAACAGATGGGAGGTGTGCAGCAGGGCCTTGGAGGGGATGCAGCCCACGTTCAGGCAGGTGCCGCCCAGGCGGGGTTCGCCCTTGGGATCGGCATAGGGGTTGGATTCACAGCAGGCGGTGTTGAAACCCAGTTGGGCAGCACGAATGGCGGCCACGTAGCCGCCAGGGCCACCGCCGATGACGAGTACGTCGAATTGTTGGGACATAGCGTATCTCCAGTTCAATTTGCAAAAAAAGGGTGAGGCGAAGGCGATGCCTTCGACCCCACCCCTTTCAGTTCAGCGGATCAAACCCCCAGCAGCAGGCGGGTGGGATCTTCCAGGGCTTCCTTCATGGTCACCAGACCCAGCACGGCTTCGCGGCCATCGATGATGCGGTGGTCGTAGGACATGGCCAGGTAGTTGATGGGGCGCACCACCACTTGACCATTTTCGACCACGGCACGGTCCTTGGTGGCATGAATGCCGAGGATCGCGGACTGGGGCGGATTGATGATCGGTGTGGAGAGCATGGAACCGAACACGCCGCCGTTGGAAATGGAGAAGGTGCCGCCGGTCAGGTCTTCGATGGTCAGCTTGCCATCCTTGGCCTTGTTGCCGAATTCACCAATCTTCTTCTCGATGTCGGCGATGGACATTTCGGAGGCATTGCGCAGGATCGGCACCACCAGACCACGAGGGGAACCCACCGCGATACCGATGTCGATGTAGCCGTGGTAGACGATGTCGTTGCCATCGACGGAAGCGTTCAGGATCGGGAACTTTTCCAGGGCGGCGCAGGCGGCCTTGACGAAGAAACCCATGAAGCCCAGACGCACACCGTGGGTCTTCTCGAACTTTTCACCATACTGCTTCCTGAGCGCCATGATCGGGCCCATGTTCACCTCGTTGAACGTGGTCAGGATGGCGTTTTCGTTCTTGGATTGCAGCAGACGCTCGGCGATGCGGGCGCGCAGACGGCTCATGGGCACGCGCTGTTCGACACGCTCACCCAGAGGGATGGCCACGGCGGCGGGGGTGGCGGCAGCAGCAGCAGTGGCAACGGCAGCAGCCTTGGGGGTAGCGGCCACCGCGTCCTCCTTGGTGACTCGCCCGCCACGACCGGAACCGGACAGCTCAGCCGCAGCAATCCCCTTCTCCTCCAGAATCTTGCGGGCGGAGGGGCTGGCGGTACCGGCCGGAGCAGCGGCAGCGGGCGCAGCCGCCGGAGCGGCGGTAACGGCAGGGGCCGCGGTAACGGGAGCCGCGGCGACTGCCGCCTTGGCTTCGGTATCGATTTTGGCAATGACTTCGTCGGAAACCACGCTGTCGCCATCCACCTTGATGATTTCAACCAGCACGCCGGCGTCGGGGGCGGGAACTTCCAGCACCACCTTGTCGGTTTCGATGTCGACCAGGATTTCGTCACGTGCAACGGCGTCGCCCACCTTCTTCTTCCAGGAGGACAGTGTGCCTTCGGCCACGGATTCGGAGAGCTGCGGGACTTTGACTTCGATGATCATATTCACTCCTCGTATCTTGTTTTAGTAGTCGATCTTGCCCATGGCGGACTCGATCAATGCCTTGTGCTGCTCGTTGTGCTTGGCCAGATAGCCGACGGCCGGGGAAGCAGAAGCAGGACGTGAGACCAGCAACAGATGCTGCTTGGGTCCTACGGAACGAACCAGGTGTTGGCGCGAGGCGAACCAGTACCAGGCCCCTTGATTGCGGGGTTCTTCCTGACACCAGACGATCTCGGTGGCCTTGGGATACCTGGCCATTTCGGCGGCAAAGGACTCTTCCGGGAAGGGATAGAGCTGCTCGATCCGCACGATGGCGATGTGGTTGAGTTCCCTTTCCCGGCGCGCAGCGAGCAGATCGTAGTAGATCTTGCCGGCACAGAGCACGACGCGGGTGACCTTCCTGGCGTCGATGGCATCGATTTCGCCGATCACCCGCTGGAATTCGCCATTGGCCAGCTCTTCCATGGTGGAGACGGCGTCCTTGTGGCGCAGCAGGGACTTGGGCGTCATCACCACCAGGGGCTTCCTTTGCTTGCGCACGGCCTGACGGCGCAGCAGGTGGTAGATCTGGGAAGGCGTGGTGGGCACGCAGACTTCCATGTTCATCTCGGCACAGGCCTGCATGTAGCGTTCCAGGCGGGCGGAAGAGTGTTCCGGACCCTGACCTTCGTAGCCATGGGGCAGCAGCATCACCAGACCACAACCACGACCCCACTTGGCCTCACCGGAGGTGATGAACTGGTCGATCACCACCTGGGCACCGTTGGCAAAGTCACCAAACTGGGCTTCCCAGATGATCAGTTCATTGGGCTCTGCAGAGGCATAGCCGTATTCAAAGGCCAGCACGCCCTCTTCAGACAGCACGGAATCAAAACACTGGAAGCGCCCCTGCTTGTCCTGCAGGTGAGCCAGGGGATGGTAGGTCCCCTCGGACCAATGGGTCCGGTTCTGGTCATGGAAGGCGACATGGCGATGGAAGAAGGTCCCGCGCCCCACGTCCTCACCGGACAGGCGCACCCCAAAGCCTTCGGTGAGCAAGGTGGCATAGGCCAGGTTTTCAGCCATGCCCCAGTCGAAGGGCTGCTTGCCCTCACCCATGGCGCGCCGGTCGTCGATGATCTTCTTGACCCGGCTGTGCAGGGCAAAGCCTTCGGGCAGGGTGGTGAGGCGCTCGGACAGGCGCTCGATTTCCTGCACGGGCACCCGGGTGTCGCAGGTCTCGATGTACTTCCTGGTCTGGTAGGGCTTCCAGTCCTGGGCATGGGTGCGCTTGTAGTCGGAGAGCACGGGGTTGTACAGCAGCTCGCCCTTGTCCAGGTGGGCGCGGTAGTCCTGGATCATTTGCTCCGGCTCGTCGGCCGCCAGGGTGCCCTCGGCCACCAGCTTGTCGGCATACACCTTGCGGGTGCCGGGATGAGCCTGCACCTTCTTGTACATCAGGGGCTGGGTCACCATGGGCTCGTCCTGCTCGTTGTGGCCCAGCTTGCGGAAACAGAAAATGTCGATGACCACATCCTTGCCGAACTGCTGACGGTAATCCACGGCCAGCCTCGTCACCAGGGCCACGGCCTCGACATCGTCGCCATTGACGTGGAAGATGGGCGCCTCGGCCATCTTGAAAATTTCGGTACAGTAGTAACCGGAGCGATAGTCGCGCGGATCGGAAGTGGTAAAGCCGATCTGGTTGTTCACCACGATGTGGATCGTGCCGCCCGTGCCATAGCCCCGGGTCTGGGCGAAGTTGAGCATTTCCTGGTTCACGCCCTGGCCGGCCACGGCGGCATCGCCATGGATCAACAGGGGCACGATCTCCTTCTTGCCGTCGGGGCCGTAGCGCAGCTGCCGGGCATAAACGGAGCCCTCGACCACGGGGTTGATGATTTCCAGGTGGGACGGGTTGAAGGCCAGGGCCAGGTGCACCGGACCGCCAGGCGTGCCCACGTCGGAGGAATAGCCCATGTGGTACTTCACGTCGCCAGCCGACAGGTCGGAGGCCTTCTTGCCTTCGAATTCGGCAAACAGCAGGGAGGGCGGCTTGCCCAGGACATTCACCAGCACGTTGAGACGGCCGCGGTGAGCCATGCCGATCACGATTTCCTGCACGCCATGGGCGCCGGCGACGCGGATCAGCTCATCCATCGAGGCAATCAGGGATTCGCCGCCTTCGAGGGAGAAGCGCTTCTGGCCCACATACCTGGTGTGCAGGTAGCGTTCCAGGGTCTCCGCAGCCGTGACCCGCTCCAGCAGGCGCTGCTTGTCTTCCTTGCTGTAGCTGCCATGGGCACGAATCGGCTCCAGGCGTTCCTGCAGCCAGCGTTTTTCCTGGGTGGAGGTCAGGTACATGTACTCCACACCGATGGAACCACAGTAGGTTTCCCTGGCGGCTTCGATGATCCTGGCCAGGGGCGCGTGATCGGTCCCCATGCGAAAGGAACCGGTGTTGAAACTGCGGTTCAGATCCGCAGGGGTGAGGTCGTAGTGGGCAAGTTCGAGCTCGGGCACCACGGTCGGCTCCTGACGCTTCAGCGGGTCCAGGTCGGCCTTGCGGTTGCCCAGGAAGCGGTAGGCATTGATCAGTTGCAACACCGCCACCTGTTTGCCGTCATCGACCGCGGCCGGGGCAGCCTGGCGGAACCCGCCCTGCCTGGCCTGTTCGGCAAAGGCGGCAATGACCGGCGCATGGGGAACATCTTTGGCGACATAACCGGGTTGCTGAGCCAACTTGTCGAAGTAGGCGCGCCACTCGTCCGGCACGGCGGCGGGATCTTCCAGATAGTTTTCGTAAAGTTCTTCGACAAAAGGTGCGTTGCCGCCAAAGAACAGGGAGTTTTCTTGCTTCTGCATCATCATCCTAGCGTCCCCTTTTGGGATGGGTTCTCTGTTTTATGATTTCGGCCTGTAGCCGGTTATATTGAAAAAAAGGCGGCGCAGGCGCCGCCTTTTGCTGCCGCTCAGCGCTTGTCCAACGGCACCACATCGCGCTTGGCTGCGCCGATGTAAAGCTGGCGGGGACGACCGATCTTGTATTCGGGATCGGTGATCATTTCTTCCCACTGAGTCATCCAGCCCACGGTGCGTGCCAGGGCGAAGATGCAGGTGAACATGGAGGTGGGAATGCCGATCGCCTTTTGCACGATGCCGGAATAGAAGTCCACATTCGGGTAGAGCTTCTTCTCGACGAAGTATTCGTCTTCCAGGGCGATCTTCTCCAGTTCCCGCGCCAGTTTGAACAGGCGGTCGTTTTCCAGGCCCAGCTCCTTCAGCACGTCGTCACAGACCTTGCGCATCAGCTTGGCGCGGGGATCGAAGTTCTTGTAGACGCGGTGGCCGAAACCCATCAGCTTGAAGGGGTCGTTTTTGTCCTTGGCACGGGCGATGTACTCGGGCACGCGGGACACGTCACCGATTTCTTCGAGCATTTCCAGACAGGCTTCGTTGGCACCGCCGTGCGCGGGGCCCCACAGACAGGCGATACCGGCAGCGATACAGGCGAAGGGATTGGCGCCGGAGGAACCGGCGAGCCGCACGGTGGAGGTGGAGGCATTTTGCTCATGGTCGGCATGGAGCGTGAAGATCACGTCCAGGGCGCGCACCAGCACGGGGTTGGGCTGGTATTCCTCGCAAGGGGTGCCGAACATCATGTGCATGAAGTTCTCGGTGTAGCTCAGGTCGTTGCGGGGATACATGAAGGGCGCGCCGGTGTTGTACTTGTAAGCCATGGCCACGATGGTCGGCAGCTTGGCAACGATGCGGTTGAAGCTGATGCTGCGATGCTCGGCATCGGAGAAATCGGCGGCATCGTGATAGAAGGCGGACAGGGCGCCGACCACGCCCGTCATCACGGCCATGGGGTGAGCGTCACGACGGAAACCGTTGTAGAAACGGGTCATCTGGTCGTGCACCATCGTGTGCTTCTTGATGATGTTCTCGAAGTCGGTCTTCTGTTTGGCATTGGGAAGTTCGCCGTTCTTGAGCAGGTAGGCGACTTCCAGGAAATTACAGTTCTCGGCCAGTTGCTCGATGGGGTAGCCGCGATACAGCAGCTCGCCCTTGTCGCCGTCGATGAAGGTGATCCTGGACTTGCAGCTGGCAGTCGACAAAAAGCCGGAATCGTAGGTAAAGAGGCCCGTTCTGCTGCCCAGGGTACGGATGTCGATGCATTCGTTACCCAGGGTAGGGGTCATGATCGGAAACTCGACAGGTGCTTGCCCATCGATGCTCAGTGTTGCCTTGCGTTCGGTCGTCATAGTGTCTTCTCTGTTCAGGTATTTGATTGCACTGCCAAATAAAGCAGGCAAACACTCAGGGTAGAGCGTTTGCCTTACTCAACTCTTACGCAACATCGCCACGATCGGTGCCAGGCGCGGGTCTTCGCACACTTCCTGGCCACTGATCAGATGCCACAACTCCAGGTCCTCAAAATCTGCAAGTTCGACAAACGCCTGCTGCTCGGCCGCCGACAGGCTTTGGAACTGTTCGTCCAGAAAGCGGGTCAGGGCAATATCCACCTCCAGCATACCCCGGCGGATACTGCGCCAGCGCAAGCGTTCGTAAGCGGCTCTTTCCATCAGATGGCCCGCTTGACCATCATTTCCTTGATCTTGCCGATGGCCTGGGTGGGATTCAGGCCCTTGGGGCAGACATCGACACAGTTCATGATGGTGTGGCAGCGGAACAGCCGGTATGGATCTTCCAGGTTGTCCAGCCGCTCACTGGTGGCCTGGTCGCGGGTATCGGCCAGGAAACGGTAGGCCGCCAGCAATCCGGCGGGACCCACGAATTTGTCGGGATTCCACCAGAAGGACGGGCAGGAGGTGGAACAGCAGGCACAGAGGATGCACTCATAGAGGCCGTTCAACTCTTCCCGGTCTTCCGGCGACTGCAGCCGCTCCCGCTCGGGCGGAGGATCGTTGTTGATCAGGTAGGGCTTGATGGAGTGATACTGCTTGAAGAACTGGGTCATATCCACGATCAGGTCGCGGATCACCGGCAGACCGGGTAGCGGACGCAGCACGATGGGCTGCTTCAGGCTGTCGATGTCGGTCAGGCAGGCCAGGCCGTTCTTGCCATTGATGTTCATGGCGTCGGAACCACACACCCCTTCGCGGCAGGAACGGCGGTAGGCGATGCTGTCGTCCTTGGCCTTGAGCTTGGTGAGGGCATCCAGAAGCTTGTGATCCGTGGAATCCAGTTCCACGGAGATGTCCTGCATATAAGGACGCTCATCCTTGTCCGGATCGTAGCGGTAAATGCTGAATTGAACCGTGCGTTTCGTCATGCTGGACTCCAATTAGTACGAGCGGGTCTTGAGTTCGACCGACTCAACCGTCAGGGGATTGAGATTGACCGGCTTGTATTCGATCTTGTTGCCTTCACGGTGCCAGAGGGTATGCTTCAACCATTCCTTGTCGTTACGGCCGTTGGGGAATTCGGGGGAATCCACGGCGTCATCCCGCACATGGGCGCCGCGGGATTCCTTGCGGGCCTCGGCGGAGATCATGGTGGCCTTGGCGACTTCGATCAGGTTCTCGGTCTCCAGGGCTTCCATGCGGGCCGTGTTCCAGACCAGGGACTTGTCCTTGATTTCCAGGTTCATGACCTGCTTCTCGACTTCGAGAATCTGGGCAGCTCCCTTTTTCAGCATGTCGGCAAAGCGGAACACGCCGGCGTGATCCTGCATGGTGCGCTGGATGGCCAGACGCGCTTCCGCCACGCTGGAACCGCCCTTGCGGTTGTCGATGGCGGCGACGCGCGACAAGGAATAGTCGGCCGCATCCTTGGGCAGGTCCCGGTGGGCCTTGCTGCCCTTGATGTCTTCCACGGCGGAGTCGCCGGCAGACTTGCCGAACACCAGCAGGTCGAGGAGGGAGTTGGTCCCCAGCCGGTTGGCGCCATGCACGGAGGCGCAGGCGCACTCACCGGCGGCGTAGAGGCCGGGCACCACGGCATTGAAATCGCCGTTCCGGGGCATGACCACCCGGCCATGATAATCGGTGGGGATGCCCCCCATCTGGTAGTGGCAGGTCGGCACGACGGGGATCGGTGCCTTGATGGGATCGACCCCGGCGAACTGGATCGAGATTTCCCGGATGCCGGGCAGGCGCTTCATGATGGTAGCCGGATCGAGGTGGGTGATGTCCAGCAGCACGTAGTCCTTGTTGGGACCGCAGCCGCGGCCTTCCTTGATTTCGGTGGCCATGGCGCGGGACACCACGTCACGGGAGGCGAGATCCTTGGCGTTGGGCGCATAGCGCTCCATGAAGCGTTCCTTGTTGCTGTTGCGCAGGATGCCGCCTTCGCCACGCACGCCTTCGGTGATCAGCACGCCGGCACCGGCCACGCCGGTGGGGTGGAACTGCCAGAATTCCATGTCTTCCAGGGGAATGCCGGCACGGGCGGCCATGCCCAGGCCGTCGCCGGTGTTGATGAAGGCATTGGTGGAAGAGTAGAAGATGCGCCCGGCGCCGCCGGTGGCAAAAATGGTGGCGCGGGTGTGGAAGATCACGACCTGGCCGGTTTCCATTTCCATGGCGGTGACGCCGACCACATGACCTTCGCTGTCACGGATCAGGTCGAGCGCCATCCATTCCACGAAGAACTGGGTATTGGCCTTGACGTTGCGCTGATACATGGCGTGCAGCATGGCGTGGCCGGTGCGGTCGGCGGCGGCACAGGAACGGCGCACGGGCTTCTCGCCGAAGTTGGACATGTGGCCGCCAAAGGGGCGCTGGTAGATCTTGCCACTATCGGTGCGGTCAAAGGGCATGCCGTAGTGTTCGAGTTCCACGACCACTTCCACGGCCTTCTTGCACATGAATTCGATGGCGTCCTGGTCGCCGAGCCAGTCGGAACCCTTGACGGTATCGTACATGTGCCAGCGCCAGTGATCCTCCTCGGAGTTGCCCAGGGAAGCAGCGACACCGCCCTGCGCCGCCACGGTATGGGAGCGGGTGGGAAAGACCTTGGAGAGCACGGCGGTCTTGAGGCCGGCTTCGGACAATTGAATGGCGGAACGCAGGCCGGCGCCGCCGGCACCCACGATCACCGCATCAAACTTGAGGACAGGGATATTCACGCTTACAGTCTCCAGAGAATCGAGGCAGCCCAGCCGGTGTAACCCACCAGCGCCAGGATGGTCAGCACATGCAGGGTCAGGCGCACGCCGGTGGGCTGAACATAGTCCATCCACAGGTCACGCATGCCGATCCAGGCGTGATAGAAGAGGCTGACGACAAACAGGAAGGTGGCGAACTTGATGAAGCCGTGGGCAAACACGCCACGCCAGGCTTCGAAATCACCGGGACGAACCAGCAGCAGCACGGCTGCCATCAGGATGGAATAAACCGCCATCACCACCGCCGTAGCACGCTGGGCGATCCAATCCTTGAGGCCGTAATGGGCCCCGACCACGATACGATTCACCACAGCAGCACCCCCCACAGAACGACGGTCAGGGTCAGACTCACTGCGAACACGATCACAGCAGACTGACGGGCAGACGGAAGATCGACTCCCACATGCATGTCCAGCAGCAGATAACGGATGCCGGCGCAAAAATGGTGCATGTAAGCCCAGATCAGACCCGCCAGAATCAGCTTCACCACGGGATGTCCGAGCGCCGCCTGGAAGGTGGCGAAGGTTTCGGGAGAGGTCACGCTGGCCTGAAAAATCCAGAGCAACAGGGGCAACATGAGAAAAATACCGACGCCGCTGACGCGGTGGAGAATGGAAAGCTTGCCCGGCAGGGGCAATTTGATGCTGGCGATGTCCAGATTTTTTGGACGCTTCTTGATGCTCATCTCTGCCATGAATGTCATCCTTGGAGATTGTGGAACAGGCGGTAAACCGCCAAGAGTGGTACAAAAAAGAGCCGTAATTATACATTCAAAGAATCCGGAAAGCGGCGCCCATCTTGTGATTTACCCGTGATTCCCCCCTAACCGAGCTCATTGAAATAGTGATATTGCGCCGTGGCATAACGGCCGCGGCGCCATTCCACCGGCCGGTCGCCATAGGTGTAGGTCACCCGCTCCACCAGCAGCAAAGGGGTGCCTTCGGGCACCTCCAGCAGACTCGAAGCCCGGGCATCCGCCGCCACGGCACGCAAGCGCTCCTCGGCACGGATCATGCGGACGCCGAACTGGGACTCGAAAACGCTGTACAGGGAACGATCGGAATGCTTGAGCATGTCCAGCGTGAGGGTGCCGAAGATGTCGGCCGGCAGGATGATTTCATCGAGCACCACCGGATCGCCACTGAAACGCAACAGGCGCTCCAGCACGACCACGGCATCACCCGCCTGAATCTGCAACACCCGCGCCACCGCTTCATCGGCCTCATCGGCCCGGCAACCGAGGGGTTCGCTACGGGCCTGGCGCACTTTGCCATCATCGGGCGTAAGCCGCAAAAAGCGATAAAAGGAACGCGGATCATTGTGAGAAGCAACGAAAGTCCCCTTGCCCTGGCGCCGCACCAGCAGATTCTCTGCCGCCATTTCGTCGATGGCCTTGCGCACCGTGCCCTGGCTGACGCCAAAGCGCACCGCCAGTTCCGATTCACTGGGGATGGCCGCGCCAGGCGCCCACTCCCCTGCCCCCAGGGCGCGCACCATCAATTCCTTGATCTGGCGATACAAGGGGCTGAAGGCCGGCGCAACCAACGCCTGCCGCGAAGATGGGCGCAAGGGAGTCTTCTTGAGGGTGGAGCGGGACATGGGCGACGATTTCATCACAATTCCCGGGCGCCGTCCAATCATTGCTATCTTATATAAGACAGCTGATCGTGCATTGACACTCCCCGGGCGAACTTCTACCATGGCCGGCTTGCGCCCATGGGCTTTAGCCTGAGGTTCGAGCGCACCCACGATCCCCGGGATCATTCGAACAAAACCTTGTCTCTACAGGAGTGTTACATGTCCAAAGCCCCCATGCGCGTTGCCGTGACCGGTGCCGCCGGCCAAATCGGCTACAGCCTGCTGTTCCGTATCGCTTCCGGCGAAATGCTGGGTAAAGACCAGCCGGTGATCCTGCAACTCCTCGACCTGCCCCAGGCCCAGAAGGCCGTGCAGGGCGTGATGATGGAACTGGACGACTGCGCCTTTCCCCTGCTCGCCGGCATGGTTGCGACGGACGACCCCAATGTGGCCTTCAAGGATGCCGACATCTGCCTGCTGGTGGGTGCCCGTCCCCGTGGCCCCGGCATGGAACGGGCCGATCTGCTGACCGCCAACGGCGCCATCTTCACCGTGCAGGGCAAGGCCATCGCCGAGAATGCCAAGGAAGACGTGAAGGTTCTGGTGGTGGGCAACCCCTGCAACACCAATGCCTACATCGCCCGTTCCGCCGCCCTCAAGGTGGGCCGCACCAACCCTGCCAACTACCACGGCATGCTGCGCCTGGACCATAATCGTGCCCTGACCCAGTTGGCCCAGAAGATCGGCCGTCCTGTTTCCTCCCTGAAGCAGCTGGTGGTCTGGGGCAACCACTCTCCCAGCATGTATGCCGACTACCGTTTTTGCACCTCCAACGGCGAAAGCGTCAAGGATCTGATCAACGATCCCGTCTGGAACAACGACGTGTTCCTGCCCACCGTGGGCAAGCGCGGCGCCGCCATCATCGAGGCCCGCGGCCTGTCTTCTGCTGCTTCCGCCGCCAATGCCGCCATCGACCACATCCGCGACTGGCACCTCGGTTCCACCGAGTGGGTCACCATGGGCATCCCCGCGCCGGCCGACAATGGCTACGGCATCCCCGAAGGCCTGGTGTTCGGCCTGCCCTGCGAGTGCAAGAACGGCTCCTACTCCCTGATCAAGGGCTTGGAGATCGACGAGTATTCCAGGGGCAAGATCGCCATCACCTTGAAGGAACTGGAAGACGAGCGCGCCGCCGTTGCTGCCATGCTGTAATCTGGCCCGGTACTGATCCGATACTGATCCGATACTGATCCGATACCGGCTCGGTACCCTCTCGAAAGCCGCAGCTTGCTGCGGCTTTTTTCATACGGCCGGTTTCCCCTCGCGCCTGGCGTAAAATAGGCGCCCCCGAAAGATCACGGATTTCCCCCATGCTGCGCCTCACCGAAGTCAAGCTCCCCCTCGACCATCCCGAAAGCGGGCTCCAGGCGGCCATCCTCGCCAAACTGGGTATCCCGGCCGAGGAACTGCTGGGCTTTACCGTCTTTCGCCGCGCCTGCGACGCCCGCAAATCTTCCAGCATTTTCCTGATTTACAGCCTGGATGTGCAGGTCGCCAACGAGGCGGCAGTGCTCGAGCGCTTTGCCGGCAATCCCCAGGTCAGCCTGGCGCCCGATACCACCTACCACTTCGTGGCCCAGGCTGCGGTTACGGAAACCCGCCGCCCCATCGTCATCGGCACCGGCCCCTGTGGCCTCTTTGCCGGCCTGCTGCTGGCTCAGATGGGCTTTCGGCCGATCCTCCTCGAGCGCGGCAAGGCGGTGCGGGAGCGCACCAAGGACACCTGGGGCCTGTGGCGTCAGGGCCGGCTCGACCCCAATTCCAACGTCCAGTTCGGCGAGGGCGGCGCCGGCACCTTCTCGGACGGCAAGCTCTACAGCCAGATCAAGGACCCACGCCATCTCGCCCGCAAGGTGCTGACCGAGTTCGTTACCGCCGGCGCCCCGGAAGAAATCCTCTACGTCAGCAAGCCCCACATCGGCACCTTCCGCCTCGTGAAAATGGTCGAGAACATGCGCGCCACCATGCAGGCCCTGGGCGCGGAATTCCGCTTTCAGAGCAAGGTGGAGAAAATCCTGGTGGAGACCGATGCCAGCGGCCAACGCCAGGTGAAAGGCGTGCAGCTTGACAACGGCGAGACCCTCCATGGCGAACAGGTGATCCTGGCCGTAGGTCACAGCGCCCGGGATACCTTCCAGATGCTGTTCGATCAGGGCGTCTTCATGAAGGCCAAGCCCTTTTCCATCGGCGTGCGCATCGAGCACCCGCAAACCCTGATCGACAAGGCCCGCTTCGGCCGCTTCGCCGGCCATCCCCTGTTGGGCGCCGCCGACTACAAACTCGTGCATCACGCCGATAACGGCCGCACCGCCTATAGTTTTTGCATGTGCCCCGGCGGCCAGGTGGTGGCCGCCACCTCCGAGCCGGGCCGGGTGGTCACCAACGGCATGAGCCAGTATTCCCGCGCCGAGCGCAACGCCAACAGCGCCCTGGTGGTGGATGTGTCGCCCGAACGGGATTTCCCCGGCCACCCCCTGGCCGGCATCGAATTCCAGCGTTACTGGGAAGCAAAAGCCTTTGCAGCCGGTGGCGGCAGCTATGCGGCGCCCGCCCAGTTGCTCGGCGATTTCCTGGCCGGCCGGCCTTCCACCGCCTTTGGCAGCGTCTTACCCTCCTACCAGCCCGGGGTGCACCTCACCGACCTCTCCCTCTGCCTGCCGGAGTTCGTGGTCGACACCCTGCGCCAGGCTTTGCCCGCCTTCGGCCGCAAGATTCGCGGCTTCGACATGGCCGATGCGATCCTGACCGGAGTGGAAACCCGCACCTCCTCGCCGGTGCGCATCGAGCGCAAGCCGGACGATCTGCAGAGCATCAACACCCGCGGCCTGTATCCGGCCGGCGAGGGTGCCGGTTACGCCGGCGGCATTCTTTCCGCCGCGATCGACGGCATCGAGGTGGCCGAAGCCGTGGCCCTGAACATGACCACAGGCATGACCACTGGCATGACCCAGCCCCGAACTCGTTAACAACCATTACCGGAGACTCTCCATGCGCCATCCCGACGACGTACTGTTTGCCGGCGAAAAACCCTTTCCCAGCCTGCCCGTGGTGGATCACTACGCCGGCTCGGAAAAGCTGATCAGCAAGGCCCTGGCCCTGCAGCAGGAACTCGGGCCGGTGTTCGACATCACCTGCGACTGCGAGGATGGGGCCCGCGCCGGGGCCGAGGCCGAACATGCCGAAATGTGCGCCCGTCTGATCATGAGCGAAGCCAACCGCTTTCACCGGGTCGGCGCCCGCATCCATGACATCACCCACCCCCACTGGGAACAGGATCTGGAAATCCTGGTGGGCGGCGCCGGTAGCCGGCTACCCTTCATCACCCTGCCCAAGCCCCGCTCCGCCGAGGATGTGCGCCGCCAGATTCATGTGCTACGCCAGACCGAGACCCTCCACGGCCTCAAACACAGCATTCCCGTACATGTGCTGATCGAGACCCACGGCGCCCTGCGGGAAGTCTGGCAAATCGCCGCTCTGGAGGGGGTGGAAAGCCTCGATTTCGGCCTCATGGATTTCGTCTCCGGCCACCACGGCGCCATCCCCGGCAGCGCCATGAAGAGTCCCGGCCAGTTCGAGCATCCCCTGATCGTCCGCGCCAAGTGCGAGATCGCCGCGGCCGCCCTGGGTTCTGGCGTGGTGCCCAGCCACAATGTCACCACCGAACTCAATGACCCGGACATCATCCGCAGCGACGCCAGCCGGGCCCGGCTGGAATTCGGTTTCCTGCGCATGTGGAGCATCCACCCCCGGCAGATCGAACCCATTCTCGCCGCCATGCGCCCGGACTTCTCCGAAATCGAGACCGCCGGGGAAATCCTCTGCGCCGCCCAGGAGGCGGACTGGGGCCCGATCCAGCACGCCGGCAAGCTACACGACCGGGCTTCCTACCGCTATTACTGGGAATCTCTCAAGCGGGCCGCCGCCACCGGCATGAGCCTGCCTCCTGATCTACGCCAGCGCTTCTTCGCCGGATGCCCTTGACTGAACCTGCGGCGGGCGCCGGCATCAGCCCCGCCGCCCTCTGCCGCACATCGCCCACCCCATCATCGGCGCTGCCACCCACGGCAAGGGCATCCATGACCGCTTCTTCGAGCCGCAGTTCAATCGCCACCGCCCGCTCCTGACCGCGGCCTGGCCGCCGGCTTCCGGGGCTACAGCGGCTGATAGCGCCGCAAGTAGCGGGCAAAGCGTGGCACTCCGTCCCGGCTGAGTTCCCGGTAACGATAGGTGATCACGCTTCCCAATGGAGGCGGCTGGCGCCGCTCGGCATGACTGAAGCCGCTGCCTATCCTGAACACCCGGCCCTCGGGAGTTTTGACCTGTAGAGCCCCCAACATGCCGGCGAACCTCCCCTTGCCCGGCAGATGTCCGATCACGGTGGCTTCCGCATCCCGTTCCGGCGTCACCTTCAACAGCACCTCGCTGCGCCCCGTCACATAAGGCGCATCCGCCCGATGCAGCATCAACCCCTCTCCGCCGCCGGCCAGGACTTCACGCAAACGTTTTTTCAAGGCCACCGCATCGGCGACCCGGAACTGGGGGGCCACCTGCAGCCAGGGCTGTCCAATCCGGTGCGCGATGCCACGCAAGGCCTCCAGCCGCATGGTGAAACTGCCGGCCCCGCCCGGCAGCTCGAACAGCATGTAACGCACCTGGCGCCACTCGGCATCCACGGGCTGCTCCTTGCGCACAATCCCCAGCAGCTTTTGAAATTGACCGCGCCCCAGCCATAACTCCCCATCCAGAGGCTGATTCGGCAAGGCCGCGGTCAGCCAGGCCGGCGCCGCGACCACCCGCCCACTGCGAAACCGCAGTTGCCGGCCATCCCAATAAGCCCTGACTCCATCATATTTTTCACTGACCCAGTAGCCCGGCAAATCCAGCTTGCCTTTACCTTTGCCTTCACCTTCACCTTCACCTTCATACACCTGCGCCAGCAACAACGCCGGCCCCTCCGCTTGCGCCAGCGCCAGCCCCATCCACACACTCAATACCACCCAGCACAACCACTTTTGCATGGGCTCCCCCTGTTCAATCACTCCAGCGGATATATTAACGTCATGAAGCCTGAAGGCTGCGGCATTTACCAAAAAAAAGCAGCGAGATGGGATAGAATCCAGCGCCATACCACCCTCCCTGCTCTCCTCGAACACCCCATGAACGACACGACCTCCCAGGATGCCAGGATCATCGACGCCACCCGCCAGTGGCTGGAAAAGGCCGTCATCGGTCTCAACCTCTGTCCGTTTGCCAAGTCCGTCTATGTCAAACATCAGGTGCGCCTGCGGGTCAGCCATGCCCGGCATCTGGATGCCTTTCTCGAACAACTGGACGAGGAACTGGAATTTCTCGCCGCCGCCGACCCGGACGCCGTCGACACCACCTTGCTCATCCACCCCACCCTGTTCCCGGATTTCGAACCCTTTTACGACATGGTGGGCATGGCCGAAGAGGCGGTGCGAGAACACGACCTCGAAGGCGTGCTGCAGGTGGCGAGTTTCCACCCCCGCTTCCAGTTCGAGGGCACCCAGCCCGACGACATCGGCAACTACACCAACCGCGCGCCCTACCCCACCTTGCACCTGATCCGCGAAGCCAGCCTGGAAAAGGCCCTGGCCACCTACCCGGACCCGGAAGCCATCTACGAGCGCAACATCGAGACCCTGGAAAAAATGGGCCGGGAAGGCTGGCAGGCCCTCGGCATCCCCAGCGCCGAGGGGAGGCCCGAAGACAGCCCCAAAGACAGCCCCGAAGACAGCCCCAAAGACAGCCCCGAATCTGGCCAATGAGCGGGCCCATGAGCGGGCCGATCATCAAGACAAGAGGCATCGGCCGCGACGCAGGATAGCCGGATCGGTTATCCTCTCGCCTTTTCCGAACCCTTGAAACGAGAGCGCCGATCATGCCCGCCTATCCTGCCTGTCCCCAATGCACCCTGGAAAACACCTACCCGGATGGCGACAACTACGTTTGTGCTGACTGTGGTTTCGAGTGGCCCCAGGCCGAAAACGCCACAACCGACGAGGACGACGGCGCAGTGGTAAAGGACGCCAACGGCAATGTGCTGACGAATGGAGATTCGGTGGTGCTGATCAAGGACCTGAAGGTGAAAGGCTCCTCCATCACCCTCAAGGTAGGCACCAAGGTCAAGAGCATCCGCCTCGTGGGCGGCGATCATGAAGTCGACTGCAAAATGGATGCCGGCCAGTTCATGCTCAAGGCCTGTTACCTGAAAAAGGTCTGATCCTCCGGCTCCCGCGCGCGGGCGGAGCCGAAGCTCGTTCCGGCCTCAGTCTCAATCTCAGCCTCAGCCTCAGTTCCGGCCCAGCGCCCACTTCCCCGCCCCGCCCAGGGCAGCGGCAAAAGCCACCAGCAACAGGAAAAGGCCGTGCAGCTCGCCCAGTACCGGCGCCCCGTTCAGCCAGCTCAGGATCAACGGCCCGCCGATGATGAGGGCCAGGATGAAACTGGCCACCGGCATCCACAGCCCCAGCACCATCAGCACGCCGCACAATGTCTCGGTCAAATTCAGCCCCCAGACCATGGCCTGATTCAAATTACCTGGAAAAGCCAGGTGCCGCAGTACCGCGAACCCCTCCAGAAAAGCCATGCCCCCCACCGCCAACCGCAGCAACAGCAAGGCCCAGTCGATACGTGCTTTGGAAACCGCCATGAGAATCGGACCCCCGGAAAAGAAAAGTGCGGCAGTATGTTGATTACATGGCCTGCCAGTCAAGCAGCGCACCGGGAATCCCCCATGGAAAAAATCCCCTGCCGGTTTCCCGACAGGGGATTTTTGCACTCGACCGGTAACACCGGCTGATTTTCGCAGCTTACATCTCGACCGTTTCCGCCTTTTCCACAAACTCCGGAATCTGGTCGAAGTTCATGTAGCGATAGACTTCACCGGCCCTGGCGTTCACCCGCTTGATCTGCTCCATGTATTCCTCGACGGTCACGATGCGGCCGACCAGGGCGCACATGGCGGCCAATTCGGCAGAGCCGAGATAAACCTGGGTGTCGATGCCGAGGCGATTCGGGAAGTTGCGGGTCGAGGTGGAGATCGCCGTGGAACCCTTGCGGATCTGGGCCTGGTTACCCATGCACAGCGAGCAGCCCGGCATTTCCATGCGCGCGCCGGTCTTGCCGAGGATGGCGTAATAGCCCTCTTCGGTCAGGATCAGCGCATCCATCTTGGTCGGCGGCGCGATCCACAGACGGGTCGGGATGTCGGACTTGCCTTCGAGGACCTTGCCGGCGGCACGGAAGTGGCCGATGTTGGTCATGCACGAACCGATGAAGACTTCGTCGATCCTGGCACCGGCGACTTCGGACAGGACCTTGACGTCGTCCGGGTCGTTCGGGCAGGCCACGATGGGCTCGGTGATCTCGGCCAGATCGATTTCGATGACCGCCGCGTACCGGGCGCCGGCATCCGCCTTGAGCAGCGTGCCGTTGGCGATCCACTCTTCCATGGCCTTGATGCGGCGCTTCAGGGTGCGGGCATCCTGGTAGCCTTCGGCAATCATCCACTTCATCAGCGTGATGTTCGAACGCATGTACTCGACGATCGGCTCCTTGTTCAGCGCCACCGTACAGGCAGCAGCAGAACGCTCGGCGGAAGCGTCGGTCAGCTCGAAGGCTTGCTCCACCTTCAGGTCGGGCAGCCCTTCGATTTCGAGGATGCGGCCCGAGAAGATGTTCTTCTTGCCCTTCTTCTCGACCGTCAAGAGCCCGGCCTTGATGGCATACAGCGGAATGGCGTTGACCAGATCGCGCAGGGTGATGCCTTCTTGCATCTTGCCCTTGAAGCGGACCAGCACCGATTCCGGCATGTCGAGCGGCATGACGCCGGTGGCAGCGGCAAAGGCAACCAGACCGGAACCGGCGGGGAAGCTGATGCCGATGGGAAAGCGCGTGTGCGAGTCACCACCGGTACCCACGGTATCCGGCAGCAACAGGCGGTTCAGCCAGGAGTGGATGACGCCATCGCCCGGGCGCAGGGAAACCCCGCCGCGAGTCGAGATGAAAGACGGCAGTTCGCGGTGCATCTTCACATCCACCGGCTTCGGATAGGCCGCGGTATGGCAGAAGGACTGCATGACGAGATCGGCGGAAAAGCCGAGGCAGGCCAGATCCTTGAGTTCGTCGCGGGTCATCGGCCCGGTGGTGTCCTGGGAACCGACGGTGGTCATCCTGGGTTCGCAGTAGGTACCGGGCAGGACGCCCTTGCCCTCGGGCAGGCCGCAGGCCTTGCCGACCATCTTCTGGGCCAGCGAGTAGCCCTTGCCATCGTCGACCGGGTTTTGCGGCAGACGGAACAGGGTCGATTGCGGCAGGCCGAGGAATTC
Source organism: Azovibrio sp. (assembly GCF_049658005.1). NCBI lineage: Bacteria > Pseudomonadati > Pseudomonadota > Betaproteobacteria > Rhodocyclales > Rhodocyclaceae > Azovibrio > Azovibrio sp. The sequence goes on from NZ_JBASOH010000062.1 coordinate 34,661, forward strand.
GCGCGCCTTGGTGGTCAGGCCGCGACCGATGATCAGGGGAATGCGGCCGCCGGCACGGACTTCGTCGAGGATGACCAGGGTCTTCAGCTGCGACTCGGCGATCACCTCGCCCTTCTTGAGGGCGGTGACCTTGCCGGTGGCGTGGTCGATCTTGAGCTCGATCTCGTCACCCATTTCCATCTGGCTGACATCGATTTCGATGGGCAAGGCACCGGCATCTTCCATGGTATTGAAGAAGATCGGGGCGATCTTGGAACCCAGACAGACGCCGCCAAAGCGCTTGTTGGGTACAAACGGAATGTCCTGGCCCGTGAACCACAGCACCGAGTTGGTGGCGGACTTGCGGGAAGAACCGGTACCGACCACGTCGCCCACATAAGCGATCTGATTGCCTTTCTGGGCCAGGGCTTCGAGCTGCTTGACGGGGCCGCGCACGCCCGGCTCGTCGGGTTCGATGCCGGGACGGGGGTTCTTCAGCATGGCCAGCGCATGCAGCGGGATGTCGGGACGGGACCAGGCATCGGGCGCGGGAGACAGGTCGTCGGTATTGGTCTCGCCGCTCACCTTGAAGACCGTCAGCTTCTGGACGGTAGGCACTTCGGGACGCGAGGTGAACCATTCGGCGTCGGCCCAGGACTGCATCACCGCCTTGGCATTGGCCGCAGCCGTCACATCCGCGCTCTTGACCAGTTCGGCCACGTCGTGGAAGAAGTCGAACACCAGCAAGGTCTTCTTCAGGCCTTCGGCAGCGACAGCCCCGCAGCCGGCGTCGGCGAGCAGCTCGATCAGGGGCTTGACGTTGTAGCCGCCCAGCATGGTGCCCAGCAGTTCGGTAGCCTTGACCTTGGAAATCAGGGCGCAGCTTTCTTCGCCCTTGGCAACCTTGGCCAGAAACTCGGCCTTGACCTTGGCGGCGTCGTCCACACCGGCCGGCACGCGATAAGTCAGCAATTCAACGAGGAAGGCTTCTTCACCCTTGGGGGGATTCTTCAGCAGCGCCACCAGTTCGGTGGTCTGCTGCTTGGACAAAGGCAAAGCAGGGATGCCAAGAGCGGCACGCTCGGCAACGTGGGCACGGTAAGCTTCAAGCACAGGGACTTCCTTTCGTGAAGTTGGCGGGAAGAAATCGGGGGCAAACCCGGCGTCAGGAAAACATGTCATTTTACGACAACGCCAGACCCTTCGGGTTCTGGCGCAAGTCTTATATATTTTATCTTTTATAGCGCTGCCTCCGCCAGATTTTCTTGGCAAGCCCGAACGCAAGGGGCACACTTTCCCCATGCCTTACGCCTCCCCTCCCCTGGCCTCACCGCCCGACGCCCGGATGGGCCTGCCCAACCTGATGCGCAGCCTCGTCGAGGCCCTCGGCGGCCCGGAACTGCCCGCCCCCGCCATTCCCGGCCTGGCAGAACGACTCGCAGGCCGCCAAACCTTGATCCTGCTGGTCGCCGACGGCCTGGGGGAAGCCCAGCTGCGCCGCCACCTGCCCCGGGGGCTGCTGGCCCGGCAGCAGCTGCACCGCCTCGCCTCGGTTTTCCCCAGCACCACCGCCAGCGCGGTGGGCACCCTGCTCACCGGCCTGCCCCCCATCAGCCACGGTCTCAGCGGCTGGCATGTCTGGGCCGAAGAAGTGGGAGACGCCCCGGGAGAATTGCTGGCCATCCTGCCCCTCTCCCGCCGGGGTGGCCCGACGCCCCCGCCGGAAACCCGGATCGCCTGGGCCCGGCAGATTCTCGCCGCGCCGGACCTGCCCCTGCCGCTGGACCTGTCAACCCGGCTCGCGGCCAAGGTCACCCACATCGCGCCCAACGACATCCTGCACTCACCCTTCAATGAGCAACTCAGCCAGGCCGCCATCCGGCTAGGCTACCAGCGCCTGGATGAACTGTTCGCCGGCTTGCGTCAGGCCCTGGAGGCCCGCGATCCGGCCCGACCCCACTTCATCTACGCCTACTGGCCCGATTTCGACAGCCTGGCTCACCACTTCGGCCCTGACAGCCCCGAAGCCGTGGCCGCCCTGAAGGCCTTCCAGCAAGGCCTGGGAAAATTCCTCGCCCCCGGCCTCGAGCAGGCCGCCCTGCTTCTGACCGCCGACCACGGCTTCATCACCGCCCCGCCGGAACGGCTGATCCGCCTCGATCAGCACCCGGACCTGCACCGGCTGCTGCGCCAGCCCCTCTCCGGCGAACGCCGGGCCGCCTACGCCCACATCCAGCCCGGCCAGGTGGAGGAATTCGCCCAACGGGCCAGGGAACGCCTGGGTCACGCCCTCTGGGTCTGCCCCAGCCAGGAACTGCTGGCCGCCGGCTGGTTCGGCCAGGGGCCCCTGCACCCTCGCCTGCTTTCCCGCATCGGCGACCTGACCTTGATCCTGAAAGAAGACTGGACCCTGAAAGACAGCCTGCCCGGAGAACGGGAACACCGGCAGATCGGCATGCACGGAGGGGTCAGCCCCGCCGAGCGTCAGGTCCCCCTATGTCTTTTTACCTGAATCTCTTGACCTGAATCTCTTGACCTGAACCGCCCGGTTTTTGAGCAAGGGGACTTTTTGCTTGCGGCTCCGGCACTTGCCCCAACTATCCCAGGCTTATCCACAGACTTCCCCCCGCCCAACGGGGATAAGTCGCACTTATCCATGGACCGGCCGGCAAAACCCTGCCAGGCAGGGCCAGATCGCCGCTTGTTGCCGTTTTTTCAGGCAAATCCATAAAACCCTTGCATATCATGGAGTTAAATGAACTCTCCCAGACTTGTCCACATGCTTACCCCCGGCCAACGGGGAGAAAACCGGTTTATCAACAAGCCCTATCCTTCTGCCACCAGGACCAGGCTTTCCCCATTGAAATCCACCTGCTGGCCGGGCCGCAACTTGGCCCGCTTGCGGCTCTCCACCTGGCCATCCACCTGCACCATCCCGGCCTCCACGGCCGCATGGGCCTCCCCACCCGAGCCCACCAGCCCCGCCGCCTTCAACAACTGGTCCAGCTGAATGTATTCACCCTGGACGCAAAATTCGCTGCTCATGATCGGTTTTCTCCTGTCTGAAGCGCTGCATTTTCCCAGAAGCCGGCCCCGTGCAAGGAGAAATCCTTCTCCCCACACCCAATCCGATCCATACAAGGCTGGATGCCCGGGCGATAGGCCGCTACACTCATCCTTTTTTGCGCAGCTCCACCATGTCCCGCCTCCAGCAAATTGCACAATACGGTCAGCAGATCTGGCTCGACAATCTTTCCCGCCACCTGCTGGATTCCGGCGAACTGGCTCGCTGGATCCTTGATGACGCCATTGCCGGCGTCACCTCCAACCCGGCCATTTTTTACAACACCATCAAGAATGACGCGGGGTATCAGGCCGACCTGGCCCGCATCAAGAGTGAGGTCGCCGAGCCCGAAGCCCGCTTCGAAGCCTTGGTGCTGCCCGACATCCGGCGCGCCTGCGACATCCTCCGCCCTGTTTATGACGAATCCAGCGGCGAGCGGGGTTTTGTCAGCTTTGAGGTCGCCCCCGCCCTGGCCCATGACGCCACCGCCACCCTGGCCGCTGCCAGACGCCTCTGGGCCGCAATCGACCGGCCCAACGCCATGATCAAGATTCCCGCCACCCAGGCCGGCATGACGGCCATTGCGGCCGCCATTGAAGCGGGCATCAACGTCAATGTGACCCTGATCTTCGGCCCCCGGCAGCTCGCCGCCGTCCACGCCGCCCACCGCCAGGGCCTGGAAGCCCGGGCCGCCAAGGGCCAAGCCGTGGCCGGCATCGCCTCCGTGGCCTCGGTCTTCATCAGCCGCATCGACACCCTGCTCGACCCGCAACTGCCTCCCGAACTGCAGGGCAAGATCGCCATCGCCTCGGCCCGGGCCGCCTATGGCCGCTGGAAGGAACTTCCTCCCCTGCCCGCTGGCGCTGCGCCCCAGAAGCTCCTGTGGGCCTCCACCTCCAGCAAGAACCCGGCTTACCGGGACGTGATCTATGTCGAAGACCTGATCGGCCCCGGCACGGTCAACACCGTGCCCGACGCCACCCTGGCCGCCTTCCGGGACCACGGCAAAGCCGCTGCCACCCTGGAATGCTGCCAGGCGGAAAACCACAGCCTGCTCGCCGCCCTGGCCGCCCGGGGCATCGACATGGACCAGATCGGCGACGAACTCCTGAGCGCCGGTCTCAAGCAATTCGAAGAAGCCTTCGCCAAACTGCTGGAATTGGTGGCCTGAGCCCACCCCGGCAGCAGCTGGCCACCGCCAGCCCTGTGCCGCTGCTGGAATCCGGATATCCGCGCCGGATGCTCGAGGGCTGGCCTGAACTCATTCGCAAAGCAACCGGGAAAGTCCGGCGCGGATGTTCGGGCAACGGATGTTCGGACAACGGATGTTCGGACAGCAAATGTCGCTTACCCCGGCCACTTACCCCGGCCACTTACCCCGGCCACTTACCCCGGCCACTCATCCCGGCCGATAAGCCCAGCCGATAAGCCCAGCCGATAAGCGGCCGGCCCGGGTCGAAGCCGGATCGAGCATTCCCCCTCAATGCTCCGCCGTCACCTTGCTCGTCAACTGGGTCACCATGGGCTCCACCTGCCTCCACACCACGCTGCCGACGCCCACGAAGATCACCAGGCCCAGGACGACCTGGACGGCGAGGAGGCGCAAGTCCCGTTGCTGGCGGCTGATGCTGTGGCCTGGATCGGTGGCACCGCAGCCGGGGCATGCGAGGGCGGAGGTATCGACCTGATGACCACAGGCACGGCAGGGAACGAGGGACATGACGGCTCCAGATAGAAATGACGGGCCGATTATAGGTCCGGCACCGGGCCCGGCGGCAAGCCCTGAAAACACCCGGTTCCATGCTGGAATGAAACCGTAGTCCCTCATCCTCCACCTGGCTGGCGGCAACAAGCCCAACCAAGCCTGAACCTTTAATTCACCGGACATACCGACCTTCATTTCTCATGCTGCAGCGCCGAGCCGCGGACGCCCCCACTTGATCCAGCAAATGAGGCAAGAAACGAATGAGCTCTGCCTCGCTCCGGCACATAAATCACAATCTCTTGATAAATAATTGATTGAATGATATTTTTTGGCGACATACCGCCGTTTTTGAATGACTGCGCAGAGCTCGGGGTAGATACTTTTCGTTGGGCTTTCACATCACAGGGAGTTTTTACATGACCGAAGATCAAAAAAAGAAGTGTCGCGCAATCGTTCATTCTCATGCCGCTGCTGCGGCAGCAGGAAACGCCGTTCCTGTGCCCGGTTTAGGCATCGCCACTGATATGGTCACCATGACATCCATGGCCATGAGCCTTTGCGCCGTTTTCGGAGGTAGCCTCACAGAAGAGGCAGCAAAAGCCCTTGCGATTGCCTCGATCAAAAACACGATGCTCAAACAACCAATCAAAACCCTTTCCAAAGAACTGTCGAAATTTATCCCTTTTCTTGGGCAAATCGTTGCACCGAGCATTTCCGTTGTCATGCTTGAGGCAGCAGGCTGGACGCTTGCGAAAGAACTTGAAGCAAAATTCAGGGCCTGAGCGGCCTGCGGCGGCTCGCACTGCGCTGTCCGCATCCTGGATGCAGAAAGAATTGGTGAGCGGGAATTGGGGGCGGGAATTGGTGCGGGAATTGGGGGACGGCAATGAGGTTGGAAAGTTACAACAGCAAAATTACAACAACAAAAAGGCCAACCCCGAAGGATTGGCCTAACTGCTTGATTCGATTGGTTTGGTCGGGGCGGCGGGATTCGAACTCGCGACCCCTTGCACCCCATGCAAGTGCGCTACCAGGCTGCGCCACGCCCCGACAAGCTACGCATTGTATAGCCCAGAACCCTGCCGCGCAAGCACTTTCTGTGGTGTTTCCCTGTTCTTTTGTGGCATTTAGTCGCTCTGGTCCTCGATTCCGTACTTTTTCTCCATTTGGCGCATCATCAGGGCATAGCCGCCGACCAGCAGCACATAGATGATCAGACTCCCCTGAGCGGCCATGTAGAAGCCCAGGGGGAAGCCGAAGAGGACGATGGTATTGAGGCTGCCCGCCAGGTAACTGGCAACATAGGTCGCCAGAAACCAGACCAGCAGCAGTGCCAGGGTGAGTTGGCAGTTACGCCGCCAGTAACGCTTGTTGCGTTGTTCAAGATCCGGGGTATGCACAGGGCCGGCCGGGTAGCGGACGCTTTCAACGAAATCCTGGATTGCCCTGGAGGGCGGCGAGGTCATCAGGCTGACCACCGGAATCACCAGCATGCCCACGCCTACGCCCCAGACGCCGGCAGCAATCGACCGGATACCAAACCAGGGTTCCATGCGCAGGCCGTGCAGGCCCAGCCCGCCGATGTTGTATTCCACTTCGAGTCGGACGATGTAGAAAATGCACATCAGGACGCCGGCCAGCATGCCGGCAATGGCACCTTGCTGATTGGCCCGCTTCCAGAAGATGCCCAGCACGAGCGCCGGGAAAAAGGCGGAAGCCGCCAGCGAAAAGGCCCAGGCAACCATGTAGAGGATGGTGCCGGGTTTCTGGGCGGCCACCAGCGCAGCCAGTACCGCCACCACCAGGAGCAGGGACTTGGAAATGATCAGGCGCCACTGGGTGGAGGCATCGGGACGAATGATGCGGTAATAAACGTCATGGGAAAGCGCACTGGCGATGGTCAGCAAGAGCCCATCGGCAGTCGACAGCGCCGCGGCCAGGCCACCCGCGGCGACGAGGCCGGAGATGACGTAGGGCATGCCGGCGATTTCCGGTAACGCGAGCACGATTACATCGGGATTCAAGCTCAATTCAGCCAGTTGCAAACGACCGTCGCTGTTGATGTCCTCGCTGGACACCAGGCCGACCCGGCTCCAGGCCGAAAACCAGGCAGGCAGCTTGTCCAGTTCAAGATCAATGAGGTGGGTATAAATCTCGAACTTGGCGAACACCGCATAGGCAGGGGCCGTCAGGTACAGCAGCATGATGAACAGCAGCGACCAGAACACCGATTCCCGCGCCTGAGCGACCGTGGGTGTGGTGTAGTACCGGGTCAGCACATGCGGCAAGGCGGCGGTGCCGATGGTGAGGCAGAACACCAGCGCGATGAAATCGATCCGTGCCTGATCGCGTTCCGCTTCGCTGTTGCCGGGATAGGCCTGGGCGTGCGGCTGGGGAGCCCTGGCTCTGGCTTCGGCTTGCGTCATTTCCGCCAGCCAGTATTCACGCGCCAGTTCCGGCGTGCTGGGCAATTCGCGCTGCTGACGTTCCAGGGCCACGATCTCCCGCGCCTGGGCGTCACGGTTTTTCAGTTCATTGATGCGCCGGGTGATGGCATCCCGCTCCTGCTGCAGGGAAGCGGGCAGACGCTCGATCTTTTCCCGGAAGGCGGCGGCCCGGATACTGAAGAGTTCCCGGGCCTCGGCCTCGGCTGGCCGGGCGAACAATTCCTTTTCGACTTCCCCCACCTCCGCCAGCACCTGGCCGTACATGATCTGGGGCAAGGGAACTCCGGTGTTCTGGTAGGAAAGAAGGGTCACGGGCACCAGATAGGCGACGATCAGGATCATGTACTGGGCCACCTGGGTCCAGGTCACGGCCCGCATGCCGCCCAGAAAGGAACAGACGAGGATGCCCGCCAGGCCGACGAACACCCCCACCTCAAACTGCAAGCCAACGAAACGGCTGGTGATCAGGCCCACCCCATAGATCTGGGCGACGACATACACGAAAGAACAGAGGATGGTCACCGCCACTCCCACCAGGCGGGCGCTATTGCCGCCATAGCGGGCACTCAGGAAATCGGGGATGGTGTATTGGCCAAAGCGGCGCAAGTAGGGAGCTAGCAGGACGGCCACCAGCACGAAGCCGCCGGTCCAGCCCAGCACATAGGCCAGCCCCTGATACCCTGCCAGAAAGAGGGTGCCGGCCAGACCGATGAAGGAGGCGGCGCTCATCCAGTCCGCCCCGGTGGCAATGCCGTTGAAGATCGCGGGCACCTGGCGCCCGGCCACGTAATACTCGGAGATATCGGCAGTGCGGCTCAGAACGCCGATGGCGGCATAGAGAAAGATGGTAAAGAACAAGAAGACATAGCCAATCCAGCGCGACGGCATGCCCTGTCGTTCAAGAAAATACAAGGCGCCGAGTTGCACCAGAAAGCCGGCGGTGTACACGCCGTAGTAACGCCGCAATTGCCGGGCGAGAGGACTCACTCAAGATGCTCCATGCAGCCAGCGATGGGCCCGGGCCAGTTCCTGCAAGGCGGCGGGGGAATCCACCCCCCGGCGCCGCGCGGCGGCCAGCAGACGCTGCAGCAGCCGGGCCTGGAGCAGGGTTTCACCCATCACATCGCGCCGGTCGCCATGATCGAGGGAAAAATAGTCGAGCCAGCCTTCCAGGTCATGACCCGGCTCGCCCGCCTCGCGGAACAGTTCTGGCAGCAACACCGCCAGGTCCAGCCAGCAAAAGCGGGGTTCGAGCCCCAGGTTCAACCGCAGGGCCGGCTCCAGAAAGGCGCGCACAAAGGGCAGCTGAAAGCTCGCCAGCGGCGCCTTGCCGACAAATTCGAGCCAGGCCAGCCAGGCCTCCGGGTCATGGCTGCCGGGTTCGATCCAGAAGGCATCATCGGGATGGATACTGCCGTGACTGACTCCTACCGCGGCGAGCTGCTTGATCCGGTGCTGCTGCGGATCAAGCCCCTCGGTGTGGAGGTGCAGCACCCCATATCGAACCTGGTAATGCGCCTGCCCCAGGGAGGGCGCGGGCAGCTCCTGCCAGGCCCGCAGGCGGGTTTGCAGGGGTTCGGCCAGAACGACCGTCGTGGAGGGGGTAAAAAAACGCAAGGCCATGGTTCAGCCTGCCTGAAAATCGAGGCGCAGCTTTTGCTGCAGTTTCCGGGCCTGGCGAAATGCCTCCTTGAGAATGCGGCGATCAAGTTCGTTGAGGCGATCAGGGTAGATCAGGTTGTGTCCCTGCCCGCCTTCGACCCCATCGAGCTGCTGCTGACGCAGGCGCAATAGCTGGATGTAATTGAAGGCTTCGATGATGCCGTCGATCTCATCTGCATTGAAGGCAAGGCGGGCGCCGGCATGGCGCAGCCGCAAGACGGTGTTGGTCTGATACACCCTGGCCGCCAGGGCATAAACACGGGCGCCATCGACAAACAGGCGGGTGCCGTATTTCTTCAGGTCGATGGCGCCGGGATGACCGGCCTCCAGGTCCGTGACAAAATCGCGGATCTTGCCCAGCGGCGGCTGCACCGCCAGACCATTGACCGCCATGGAGCGCAGGAAAATGGGATTGTCCGCCGCATGATCGAGCAGCCTGTGGCGCAGCCGGTCCGCCAGATGGCTTTGCCCGTACAAGGGACGAAAGTCGAAGAAGATGGAGGCATTTAGCAACGCCTCGGGTTGCGGACGGCGGATCCACTCCTCGAACAGTTCCTGCCACTCCTCCAGCGTCAGACACCACTGCGGGTTGCTGGCCATGATGTTGCCTTTGCACAAGGAAAAGCCGCAGCGGTCCAGATCGGCATTCACGGCCCGGGCAAATTCCAGCAGGCGCATCTTCAGCATTTCCTTGTCGCTAAAGTCATTGCAGACAAAGATGATGCCGTTATCCTGGTCGGTGCTGAAGGTCTGCTCGTTCCGGCCCTCGGAACCGAAGGCCAGCCAGCACCAGTCGATACCATACAAATCGTGATGTTCCAGATTCTGTTCAAGAATCCGATGCGTCAGGGCGTCGTTGAGCGTGGAGATGAACTGGGTCAATTGCTCCGCTCCCACCCCCTGGGCCAGCAGGTTGAAAGCCAGTTGGCGAATATCCCGGGCGGCCTGCTGCAGGTTGCCGATATCCGGCGCCTGTTCGATAGCCTGACGAATCCGGGTCAGGCCGATGCGCTGCAACGCAAACAGATCCCGCTCGGACACCACTCCGCTCAAGCGCCCTTCTCCATCCACCACCAGCACATGGCGAATACCATGCGCGGCCATCGCCAGCATGGCATCGTAAGCACTGGCGTGTTCGGTCAGGCAATACGGCGAGCCGCTCATGACCTCGGCAATGGGCGTATCCAGTGCAACTTCGGCCAGCACCACCCGGTCGAGCAGATCCGCCCGGGTCAGAATACCCACCGGCTTTTGCGCCGCATCCACCACGGCCACGGAGCCGACATGCGCCCGGGACATGATTTCCAGCGCCTGACGCAGCGGGGTATCGCGGCTCACCTGGATCGGGTTACGGGAACCCACCTGGAACAGCGGTGAGCTCAAGCTCTGCTGGTCGCTCGCCTGCTGGGCAAACAGCAATTGCAACTGTTCGCGGGATTGATTCAGCAAGGTGGCAATGTACCGGGTGCAAAAGGCATTGAATTCGGGGCTCATCTCCATCAGGGTGAGCACATCCGCCGCCGCCACGACGAAGCAGGCGACATCGCTGGCCGCCACATAGCGGTTGGTGGAGGGCCGCTGGGCGGTCACCGCCCCGATGGGAAAGCACTCCCCGACCCCCAGGGCCAGCACCGAGTGGCCGGTCACGGCCACATCGCCCACCTGCAAGGACTGCACCTTGCCCTGTTCGATGATGTAGAAATGGCGAGCCACCCCGTCTCCGGGCCCGATGATTTCCGCCCCCTTGGGATAGAACACGGCGGCCGCCCGTTCGGCCAGATAATCCAGCGCCCGGGCTTCCATGCGCTGGAATGGCAGATGGCGTGTCAGGAAATCCCGGGTGATCCTGGCCACCCGTTGTTGTCCCTGAATGCCGGGCCCTGCCGGCGAGCCCTGCGGTTCCACGATCAAGATGATTCTCCTGGTGAATTAAAGCATTGCGGCTTCATTTTATGGGCTGGCGGAACCGGCAAGGCAGGCGCCCCCAGCCGCGCCGGCTCAGTATCAGTACTTGACCCGGGCAAAGTAGGTTTTCTGCGACGCATCCAGGGCCTGGCGCAGGGTGTGGATACCTTTTTCAGCAAGTAGCGGCAACATCTTCAGGAAGATCTCGCCGGTAGCAATGGCATCCCCCAGCGCGTTGTGGCGCCCGACAATCTGGACGCCCAGGCGTTCGGCAATCACTTCGAGCCTGTGGGATTCCTGGTTGGGATGGATCACGGCGGAAAGCAGCAAGGTATCGAGTACCGGCTGATGAAAATGAATGCCCGTGCTGGCTTCCTTGATCTGCAGGAAACGCAGGTCGAAGGCGGCGTTGTGCGCCACCAGCACGGTGTCGGCACAAAAGGCCTGGAAGGCGGGCAGGACCGCGCCGATGACGGGCTGGCCACGGACCATTTCTTCAGTGATGCCGTGGATGGGAATGCCTTCGGGCCGCAGCGGGCGCTGCGGGTCCACCAGCTGGTCGAAGGATTCCTGGCGCAGCAGACGGCCATTGACGATGCGCACCGCGCCGATCTGGATGATTTCGTCGCCGTTGGCCGGCTCCAGCCCGGTGGTCTCGGTATCGAAGACGGTATAGGACATTTCCATCAGATTACGATCGAGATCCACCCCGGTGTCCTGGAATTTGAACAGATCAAAATCGTAATACTCGGGCCGCCCCTGGCCGGCATCAAGGGGGAGTGGCGCCCTTTCCTGCGCCGCCTGAACCACTGGCAGCACGAAGCGGAAATAGGCCCGGTGGGCGGCCCTCTCGCGCTGATACCAGACTTCTCCCCCGTGCCGATCCAGGACTTCGCGCAGGGACATCGGCGCAACCTCCTCACCCACCTGCAGGTTTTCCTGCTCCCAGGTGTAGAAGGTTTCAGAGGACATGACCTGGCCGGACCAGAGCAGATCCAGGTAAGCGAGCCGGCCCTCGGAAAGCACCCGGAAGCGCAGTTCGCGGATTTGATAATGCTCGACCAGCCGCCCGGCCAGAAAAGTCATGGCAAAGGTCAGGGAAAAACTGTCGGCGCGGACCCAGAGGTTATCTTCCATCACCTCGATCTTGCTGGGCAGGTTGAAGCGCGCCTCGATGCGTCGCTGGGCGGCCTTGACCAGATCTTCGGTGGAAACTTCTTCCAGCGGCCAGCGTATCCGGATGGCGTCGGCAAACCGCTGGACCGTGCTTTCCAGCTGCCGGCTCATGCGCCCGACTTCCTCGGCGATCACCCGCACAAAACGCTCCCGCTCCGCTGGCTCCATGTCCGGATAGTCATGCAAGGTTTCCACGGCGGCCCGCACATTGCCCAGGGCGCCCCGGTTGCCTTCGGTCAGATCGACCAGGGCGTGGTTGCGGACGCGCTCTTGTTCCATGCTGCGGGTGATGTTTTCCACGGTGAGCACATAGCCGGACATGATGCGCGCCTCTCCCGTCTGATCGCCGGGCGCCAGGACCGGCACCATCTGCACCCGCAGGAACTGCCCACTGGCGGTGGTGGTGATGAAATTGGCAACATTGGCCGTCAGCCCCCGCGCCAGCCGCTGGCGGATGGCCTCTTCCGCGTGGGCGATGCGGCTTTTGTCGATGATCGAAAAAATGGACCGCCCCAGGCCGATCAGGGCACCGGAAGCGACAAAGGTGGGGCCCTGAGCCAGGGCATGGAATTCGAGCCGGGCGCGATTGTTGTAGAGCAGGATGCGCCCATCGAGATTACAGACCACCACCGCCTGGGCCAGTTCGGACATGAGCGCGGCGAGCCGGTTTTTCTCCTCCTCCACCGAGGCCTTGGCTCGGGCGATCTGCGCCTCGACATCGGCCATCAAGGCGTCGCGTTGCTGGGCCAGGTCGTTGATGGCGCGCGCCACCTGCCGGACTTCGGGCGGCCCCGTTTCGGTGGTGATGCGGAAATTGCGGTTGGCGCCCAACATCAGGCGCAAATGCTCGGCCATCTGCAGCAGGCCCTGCACATATTGACGGAAAAGGGTACGCACCACGACCAGGCCCAGACCAAAGCCCATGGCGGTGAGCAGGGCCCCCAAGGGCAGATGCGGCACGATCAGCGCTTTGAGCAAAGCCCGCTGGCTGCCATCCATTTTCATCCATACCAGGGTGGAGGTCAGGAGAAAAGGCCCCGTCACCAGGGCTCCCAGCACCAGTACCGCCAGGGCAAAACGATAGCGGGCCTGCATGGCTCAGACGCCCTCGAGCAACTGCTTGATCTGACTGACCAGTTCCTTGTTGGAAAAAGGCTTGGTCACATAGGCATCGGCTCCCAGGCCCAGGCCCTTGGCAACTTCCGTATCCCGCCCCTTGGCCGTAAGCATGACGATTCTGGTGGCACTCCTGGCCGGGTCGGCACGCAACAGTTCACATACTTCGTAGCCAGACTTCTTCGGCATCATCACGTCCAGAAGGATCAGGTCGGGATGAAAGGCTTCGACCTGCTCCAGGGCCGCCTCGCCATCGGACGCGACCGCCACCTGAAACCCCTCGCGCTTCAAGAGGAATTCCAGGGACAGGACGATGTTGGGCTCATCATCCACAATCAGGATCTTGTGGGACATGGGGTATCTCCTCCCGTTGTCATGTCGGGTTTATTCGATGCGCTGGCAAGGCAGTTCAAAGATGAATTCCGAGCCCTGACCGGGTTCGCTCTCCACCCACAGATGACCACCAAAGTATTCGACAATCTGCCGGCTGATGGGTAGGCCCAGGCCAGTTCCCTTGGGCTTGTCGGTCAGGGCATTGCCGCCCTGACGGAAACGCTCAAAGATGAAATCCTTCTCTTCCGCCCCCATCCCCGGGCCATTATCGCGCACCGCAACCCGCACCCGGTCTGCCATGCAGGTCAAGTTCACTTCCACCCGCCCCTGGCCGGCGGGCGCGAATTTCACTGCATTCGAGAGCAGATTGATCATCACCTGGGTGAGCCGGTCCTGGTCCGCCATCACCAGAACCGGCGTCACGGGACAATTCAGTGCAAGGCCCACGCCCTTGTCGCGGAAAAGTTGTTCCAGAGCCGCAGCGGCATCGCGCACCAAGCCGACCAGATCGACCTGGTGCGCGGTCCAGTCCGCCCGCCCCGACTCCAGCTTGGCCAGATCGAGAATCTGGTTGATCAAGCGGGTCAGACGCTCCGTCTCGGTCACGATGATACCGAGAAAACGCTGACGGTCCGACAACGCCATATCCGGGTGATCCGCCAGCAATTCGGAAAAAGCCCGGATCGAGGTCAAGGGTGTGCGCAGTTCATGGGTCACGGTGGAGACGAAATCATCCTTGAGCCGATCCAGTTCGCGCAACTGCGCATTCACCGCCTGCAGTTCCTGGGTGGCGGCCTCCAATTCACGGGACTTCTTCTCCAGTTCCTGGCTATGGGCGCGTACTAGGGACGCCTCATCGAGAATATCGAGCACTTCGTCCAGACCCAGTTCCTCCTCCTCCACTACCGAGGCCAGCACGACCCGGGCACTGGCAGAACCGATGGCCCCCGCCAGCAGGCCTTCGGCAAAGCGGGCCAGTTCTGCATCCACTTCGCGGCTTTCCAGGTTGGTCAGCCCCCGTTTGCGGGCATAGGAGCGCAATTGCTGGCGCGCCCGCTCCGCGCCCAGGAAACGCTCGAGCAAGCCGGCCAAGGCCGGGTAGGAGGCCTTGCCTCGCCACAGCAACGGGTTGGCCTCGATGTCACGACGACGCAGGATATCGACAAACCGATTGGCCTGACCGGCTTCCACCGCATCGGGCCGGATGCTGAGGGACAGCAACACATACAAGCCGGTATTCAGGAACAGGCTCCAGAACAGGCAATGAGAAATCTCGTCCAGGCCCTCCAGACCAAACAGGGCATGTGCCTTGAGCCCGTTGATGCCCCACAGGCCCTGGCTGACAAAATCACCGGGAATCCAGCCGGACTTGGCGAAGGACGGCAGCAGCAGGGTGTAGCCCCAGACCAAAAAGCCGGCGAACAGCCCGGCCAGGGCACCGGCCCCATTGCCTTGCTTCCAGTACATGCCGCCAAACAGGGCGGGAGCGAACTGGGCCACGGCCGAGAACGAGATCAGGCCGATCCCGACCAGGGCATGAGCCTCCCCGGCGGCACGGAAATAGCCGTAACCCAGGAGCAAGATGAGGGCGATGGCCACCCGGCGAATGTAAAGCAGCAGGCGGGAGAGGTCCGGACGCCGTTCCAGCCTCAGCCTCCCGGAGCGCAGCAGGGCGGGCATGACCAGATCGTTGCAGACCATGGTAGAGAGGGCGATGGTCTCGACGATGACCATGCCGGTGGTGGCCGAAAGACCTCCGAGGAAAGCCAGCAAGGCCAGGGTTTCCTGGCCCTGGGAGAGGGGCAGGCTGAGGACAAAGGTATCGCCGTTACCAGGCATCCCCAGCAGCAACCCCGCCAGCGCAATCGGCAGCACAAATACATTGATCAGGAGCAGGTACAAGGGAAAGAGCCAGACCGCACGGCGCAGATGACTTTCATCGACATTTTCCACGACCATGATCTGGAACTGGCGCGGCAACAACACAATCGCCAGCGCCGAGAGCAACACCAGGGGCATCCAGTTACCCAGACTGAGATCCAGACTGAGCCGCCGGCTCAGCTCGGGAAGCGCTTCCGCCTGCTGAAAAATATCCGTAAACCCGTCGAACAAGCCATAGGTGACAAACACCCCAACGGCCAGGAAAGCCAGCAGTTTGACAATGGATTCGAAGGCGATGGCCGCCACCATGCCTTCGTGCCGTTCCGTGGCATCCAGATGCCGGGTGCCGAACAGGATGGAAAACACCGCCAGCGCAATCGCAATCAACGCGGTGGCATCAAGCCCCAGCAAGGCAACCGTCCCTTTACCCGGGAAAAGCACATCGAGGCTGGCGGCAACCGCTTTTAATTGCAGGGCGATATAGGGCACGATGCCAATCACCGCAATCACCGTCACCAGCCCCGCCAGGGATTGCCGCTTGCCATAACGGGCCGCCATGAAATCGGCAATGGAAATCAGGCGCTCCTGTTTGCTGATGCGGATCATCTTCAGGATGACGGGGGCCAGCATCAACATCAGCGTAGGGCCCAGGTAAATGGTGAGAAACCCCATGCCGCCCGATGCAGCCCGCCCGACACTGCCAAAAAAGGTCCACGAGGTGCAGTAAACCGCCAGGGAAAGGCCATGGACATTGGCCGAAATGATGGAGCGCCCCTGATCCGCGCGCCGATCACCAAAGCGGGCAATGGCAAACAGCAACGCCAGATAAGCCACGGCCAGGAAGGAAACACCCCAGGGATTCATGCGTGCTTATGCCTTGTGCGCCTCTATAATCCAGGCCGCCAGAGCAATCAGCACGGCCCAGACCCCGAACAGGTAGAGGTAGGCGGCCAGACCCGAACCCCCCGCCTGAGTATTGAGCAAGGGGGGATTGAGCAACACCAACCCCAGCAGCGCCAGGGCCACCAGGCGTTGACGCCTCATATCAAAACGCTGCATCAGACACCCTCCAGAAAAAGCCAGACGAAAACGGCCGACGCGTAAACAAACGCGCCGGCCGCCTCGGGCGCCACGCTTGCCGTGGCTGCCAGTTTGGGACACCCGCACAACAGATAGGCGCCCATGTCTCTCTCCTGCCTCCTTATAGTGTGTTTTCAGACGGACATGGGCAGAATGCCCGCCTGGATTGCGCTTCCTCCGGGGAAGCAGGAACCCCTCTGGGGATTCCGGATACAACGCCGGCAAGCCGGCGGCCGGAAGCTGCCCGGAGGCAAATCCGGCCTGAGGCCATCACCCCATCACCCCATCACCCCTTCAACTGCTCCAGGATGGCCGGGTTTTCCAGAGTGGAAGTGTCTTGCGTGACTTCCTCGCCCTTGGCCAGGGAACGCAGCAGACGGCGCATGATCTTGCCGGAACGGGTCTTGGGCAGGTTCTCGCCGAAGCGGATATCCTTGGGCTTGGCGATGGGACCAATTTCCTTGCCCACCCAGTCCTGCAGTTCCTTGATCACCTTCCTGGCCTCGTCCCCGGTGGGACGGGAACCCTTCAGGACGACGAAGGCGACGATGGCCTCCCCGGTCAGGTCATCCGGACGCCCCACCACGGCGGCTTCGGCCACGAGTTCGTGGGCCACCAGGGCGGATTCGATTTCCATGGTGCCCATGCGGTGGCCGGAGACGTTCAGCACATCGTCGATCCGGCCGGTGATGGTGAAGTAGCCGGTATTGGCATCACGGATGGCGCCGTCGCCGGCGAGGTAGAGACGACCGCCCAGGTCTTCAGGGTAGTAGGACTTCTTGAAGCGCTCGGGATCGCCCCAGATGGTGCGGATCATCGAAGGCCAGGGTTTCTTCACCACCAGGATGCCGCCCTGCCCCCAGGGTAGCTCGGCACCGGTCTCGTCCACCACGGCGACCTGGATGCCGGGGAACGGCAGGGTGCAGGAGCCGGGAACCAGAGGGGTGGCGCCGGGCATGGGGGTGATCATGTGCCCCCC
Organism: Azovibrio sp.; assembly: GCF_049658005.1. NCBI lineage: Bacteria > Pseudomonadati > Pseudomonadota > Betaproteobacteria > Rhodocyclales > Rhodocyclaceae > Azovibrio > Azovibrio sp. Next base: position 51,988 of record NZ_JBASOH010000062.1, read on the forward strand.
GGTCTCGGTCTGCCAGAAGGTATCGACAATGGGGCAACGGCCGCCACCGATGTGCTCGTAGTACCACTCCCAGGCGGCGGGGTTGATGGGTTCGCCCACGGAGCCGAGCAGACGCAGGCTCGAAAGGTCGTAGTTTTTCGGATGCACGGCGGGGTTGTTATCGGCAGCCTTGATCAGGGAACGGATCGCGGTGGGGGCAGTGTAGAAGATGGTGGCCTTGTGGTCCTGGATCATCTTCCAGAAACGGCCGGCGTCGGGATAGGTGGGCACGCCTTCGAACACGATCTCGGTCGCGCCGCTGGCCAGGGGACCATAGGTGATGTAGGTGTGGCCGGTGACCCAGCCGATGTCGGCGGTACACCAGAAGACATCGGTCGGCTTGATGTCGAAGGTGTACTTCATGGTCAGGATGGCATGCACCAGGTAGCCGCCGGAAGAATGCTGCACGCCCTTGGGCTTGCCGGTGGAGCCGGAGGTGTAAAGCAGGAACAGCGGATGCTCGGCCTCGACCCACTCGGGTTCGCAGGTTTCGGGTTGGTTGGCGAGCCCCTCGTGCAGCCATTCGTCCCGCCCGGCGACCATGTTCACTTCGGCGCCGGTGCGCTTGAAGACGATCACATTCCTGGCAGATTCGCAGCCGCCCATGGCAAAGGCCTCATCGGCGATGGGCTTCAAGGGAATGGCCTTGCCGCCGCGGAACTGGCCGTCGGAAGTGATCAGCATCACAGCGCCGGCATCCTGGATGCGGTCGCGCAGGGACAGGGCGGAGAAGCCACCGAACACCACGGAATGGATGGCGCCGATGCGGGCACAGGCCTGCATGGCGACGATGCCTTCGATGGTCATGGGCATGTAAATGACGACGCGGTCGCCCTTCCTGACGCCCTTGGACTTGAGCAGATTGGCCATCTTGCAGACCCGGACCAGCAGTTCCTGGTAGGTAACCCTGGTGACCTGACCGTCGTCGGCCTCGAAAATGATGGCAGTCTTGTCGCCGAGACCGGCTTCGACGTTGCGATCCAGGCAGTTGTAGGAGACGTTCAGCTTGCCATCGGTGAACCACTTGTAGAAAGGAGCGTCGGATTCATCCAGCACCTTGGTAAAAGGGGTCTGCCAACTCACCAGTTCCCGGGCATGACGCGCCCAGTAAGCTTCGTAATCCTGTTCGGCTTCCGCGCACAGCGCCTTATAGGCATCCATTCCGGAAACCGCTGCGTTCTTTACAAAATCCGGGGATGGGTAATAGAACTGCACGGATTCATTTGACATAAACCTTCTCCTCTGCGATCGGGGTATCGAGTGACATTCTGGGTGGGCGGTACAAACCGTTACTGGCACCGCATTAGACGCGGATAATCTTACAAACCGCTTACACTTTCACGCTGCAGCGCAGCATCGGCGCGGCCTGCGGCCCACCCGGAACCCCATCGGGGTCCGCAGCAGCCCGATCCGGTCGTGATAAACTCCGGCTTCCTTTTCTGCCTCATTTTTCATCACGCCCATGAAATCCTCTGAATCCTTGATGGAAAAATTCATTTTCGCGAGCCGCTGGCTGCAGGCTCCGCTGTACCTGGGTCTGATCGCGGCTCAAGGCGTCTATGTCTACCATTTCTTCCATGAACTCACCCACCTGGTCGTCAATGCGGGCACCCTTTCCGAAGCGGACGTGATGCTCATCGTCCTGGGCCTGATCGACGTGGTGATGATCGCCAACCTGCTCATCATGGTGATCATCGGCGGCTACGAGACCTTCGTCTCCCGCCTCAACCTGGACCTGCATCCGGATCAACCCGAGTGGCTCTCCCACATCAATGCGGGGGTGCTCAAGATCAAGCTGTCCACCGCGATCATCGGCATTTCGGCGATCCACCTGCTAAAGACCTTCATCAATGCCGGAAACCTGCCCGAGCACACCATCAAATGGCAGGTCATCATCCACCTGACCTTCATCATTTCCGCCCTGGCCATGGCTTACACGGACAAGATCATGAATCAGTCCCTGAACCTGGTCAAAAGCAACCACTGAATACGCCACCCACGCTACGCCACCCACGGAGAAACCCCATGACGAGCATCCGCCAGGAAGACCTGATCCAGTCCATCGCCGACGCTTTCCAGTACATCAGCTACTACCACCCCCTGGACTACATCAAGTCCCTCGGCGAAGCCTATGAGCGTGAACAATCTCCCGCCGCCAAGGACGCCATTGCCCAGATCCTGACCAACTCCCGCATGGCCGCCGAAGGCCATCGCCCGATTTGCCAGGACACCGGCATCTGCGTGGTCTTCCTCAAGGTCGGCATGAACGTGCGCTGGGACGACGCCACCCTGAGCCTGCAGGACATGGTCGATGAAGGCGTGCGCCGCGCCTACATGAACCCGGACAATCCCCTGCGCGCCTCGATACTGGCCGACCCGGCCGGCGCCCGCAAGAACACCAGGGACAACACCCCGGCCGTGGTGCACTTCGAAATCGTCCCCGGCGACCACGTGGAAGTGATCTGTGCCGCCAAGGGTGGCGGCTCCGAAGCCAAGTCCAAGTTCGCCATGCTCAACCCCTCCGACAACCTGGTGGACTGGGTCTTGCAGAAGATTCCGGAAATGGGCGCCGGCTGGTGTCCTCCCGGCATCATCGGCATCGGCATCGGCGGCACCCCGGAAAAGGCCATGCTGCTGGCCAAGGAATCGATCATGGCGCCGGTGGACATCCACGAACTGAAAGCCAAGGCGGCTGAATACGCAAAAACGGGCGCCAAGCTGAGCCGCGCCGAAGAACTGCGCCTCGAACTGATGGAAAAGATCAACGCCCTGGGCGTCGGAGCCCAAGGTCTGGGCGGCCTCACCACGGTGCTCGACGTCAAGGTGCTGGACTACCCCTGCCACGCCGCCAACCTGCCGGTGGCCCTGGTGCCCAACTGCGCCGCCACCCGCCACGTGCACTTCCACCTGGATGGCTCCGGCCCCGCCCAGCTGGAAGTGCCCAAGCTGGAAGACTGGCCCGCCGTGACCTGGAGCCCGGACCTGAAGACCGCCACCCAGGTCGATCTCGACACCCTGACCAAGGCAGAGGTTGCTTCCTGGAAGCCAGGCCAGAAGCTGCTCCTGAACGGCAAGATGCTGACCGGCCGCGATGCCGCCCACAAGCGCATTGCCGACATGCTGGCCAAGGGCGAGCCGCTGCCGGTGGACTTCACCAACCGGGTCATCTACTACGTCGGCCCGGTGGACCCGGTGCGCGACGAAGTGGTCGGCCCCGCCGGCCCCACCACCGCCACCCGCATGGACAAATTCACCCGCATGATGCTCGAACAAACCGGCCTGATCGCGATGATCGGCAAGGCCGAGCGCGGCCCCGTCGCCATCGAGGCGATCAAGGACAACAAGTCGGCCTACCTGATGGCCGTGGGCGGCGCCGCCTACCTGGTGGCCAAGGCCATCAAGTCCGCCAGGGTGGCAGGCTTCGAGGACCTGGGCATGGAAGCGATCTATGAGTTCGACGTGCAGAACATGCCCGTCACCGTGGCCGTGGACTCCGCCGGCACCAGCGTGCATGAGACCGGCCCCAGGGAATGGCAGATCAAGATCGGCAAGATTCCGGTCAAGGCCTGATTACCCACGCAATTTCCCGCAAACAAGAAGGCCCGTCACTGGCACGAAGACTTGCCCGGACGGGCCTTTTGGCATCGAGCCCACTGCCCTCGGGCCACCCCAAAAGCCCGAATCAAGAACCCCGGGGTTGCCGCGCTTTCCCGAGCGCCTCCCCTTCCCCATGCACCACGACCCGCCCGCCACCTTCGGCCATCGCCTGCTCCATGCGCGCCAATGCCAGGCCCAGCAAGGCCTCGCCAGAAACATTTCCATCTTCAGGACGGCTGGCGGCGCCGGAACTGATGGAGAGTGACACTTGCCGCCCCTGCACTGCAATTCTGGCGGCAGCAACACTCTTGATCACCCGGCCGGCAAAGGCCGCACATTGCTCCAGACGACTGCTCCGCGTCACGATCGCAAAACAGCCAGGCCGGTAGTGCCCGATGAAATCCGAACCGCCCAATTTGCCCTGGATCAAGCGTGCGATTTTCTCGGCAATGCGACTGGCCGCGGCTTTGCCCACGCCATCCTCCAGCGCTCCATAAGCATCCACACCAAACAACAAGATTGCCCCGTGCCCCCCCTGCCCAGAAAAAGTCCGCTCTATCCCGGCCTCCAGCAAGGTGCGGGAAAGCAGGCCCGCATCACGGAAATTCGCCCCGCCTCTGGTCGCAGCAGGCGCTGATGCAGGCACTGATGCAGGCACTGATGTCGGCGTTGATGCAGGCGCTGATGCAGGCTGTTTGCGCGGCGGATCGAGCGGGGCCTGCAAGCCTGCCTTGTGGGGTTGCAACATCGCGAGAATCCCGGACTTTCCCATGCCATCCAGGATGAACCCGGTCACGCCGATTTTTTCTGCCTCACCGGCAATTTCCGCAATCCTGTTTTCCGAGCCCACCAGATAAAAAGGAATACGCCGCAACCGTTGTAACCTGTTGTGGCGCAAGCGGTCCAGCAAATCCATGCCATTCAGTTTGGCGATATCCGGGGCGGCGATGACGGCCACCACATCATGGTCGAGCACCAGAGTCTGCCAGGCCGACTCACCATCCGCCGCCTCGACGATATGAAAATCCGCATCGAGATGCCGGGCCAGGATGCTCCGGATCACTTTCGAACCATGAACAAGCAAGATATTTCCCATGGGCCCGCATTATCCTGGAAAACAGGGAGTTATGCTATTTGATTCAGAAAAATCCCCCCAGAGCCGGATTCAGGTTCATTCCAGCGCCGATGGCCGCACGTTTTTTTGTCCAGTTTCCGGCTGGCTGGCGACGGGTAGCGCGCCGAAGATGCTGTGCCAAGCTTTGTCGCGGTTAACTTCAACTCCACGCTGTTCGCACAGCGTGCGCACGTACTTGATGACGAACGTGTGCAGCCGATCCAGAGCGGCTTCGGGCTGGTTTTTCACGATCGCTTCGCGCACGTGCTGCGCGACCGTTTCGAAATTGCGTTCGTCGACTGTGGCGTTCAGGATGGTCAGTCCAGGCTCGTCGCGCAAACAGTTCTCAGCCTGACCGTACAAGATCAGCGCCTGGATGACTTTGCCGACCAGATGATTGCCTTCGACCGCCCAAAATCCGCGTAAGCGGTTGGCTTTGGAAGTGCCACGCTCGCGGTAGGCCGTGGCATCGATGTCACCGCGCGTGTGCTCCTCGAAGAACTCACTGAACGTGCGGTCCGAGAAATCGAGCACGTAGCCGCTGCCCATGCGGAGCAATCGTTCCAGTTTGCGGCGTTCTAAGGAGGACAAATCGGCCATGGGGATTTCTTTGGTGCATAGGTAACCGATCAGTCTTTCGGCTTCGGCAAGTCGGCGGCGCGTACCGCGCGTAGTACTTCCCGAAAGACATCATCGAATGGCGGAAGATGGCTCATTTGATGCGAGAGTCGAGCATCCCAGAGTCGGCGCAGACGATCTTCCTTGGCGGCGATTGCCTGCTCCATGCCTGCAACGACACGTTGCCGCAGTGCCAACTTGGTATCGAGTTCGGCGCGCATCTCCGCAACGCGCAAATTGGCGGAGCCAAGCAGATACCAGAGGTCATAAAGGTCGCGCGGCTCGTTGCGCGCCCGATCGCTCAAGGCCAGCAGCTTTTCAACCACGATTTCCTCGATGGCGTAGACCTTCACGGTCGGCCCTTCGGGCAGGTCGTCAAAGCTGTCGTAGGTGCGATGAATCGGGCGATCTTGCAGCGGGAAGCACAGGACTTCGTTGATCGTGATGTCAACCTTCACGTCGTTCGCGGCGGGTAGCGGCCCCTGGTAGCGTAGATAAAACGTGCGGCTGTTCTGGTGACCGTGGCGGTCTTCGCGGTCGAAAGCGATCCGCAAGCCGCAGGCAACTTCGACAGCCGCGAAGATTTCGTTCAATCCCGCCAGTATCTCTTCGAGGGTGATCGGACGGGTCAGCGTGAAGTCCAAGTCTTCCGAAAACCGATAGTCCTCGAACCAGCAGCGTCGCAGGGCCGTGCCACCTTTGAAGGCCAGCATGTCGCGTAACGGATGACCGGCCAAACCGGTCAGGAACCAGGCCAACACGTAATCGCGTTCGATGACGGCCTCGGGGATGCGCCGCCCGCCAGCGGTCACCAGCGTGTTCGAGATCAGGGAAATATTACGTTGAGGAATCATCAGCCAAGCCTCACGGCATCCAGTTCTTCGGGAGTCACGTTGAGCTGGAGCCGCCAACGTGAGAGGAATGCTCCCTCGGCGGGGAGCAGTGGATCAAGGCGCTGGTAAGTTGCCGTCAGCATGCCGCGCAGCGGCTCCAGCACCGAAGCATCGGCCAGATCATAGTGTTCCAGCAGATAGCCAAGGCGGCGCACGACGGCGCCGACGCCGAGACGTCGCGCATAGTCCAGCAGCCGTTCGACTTTCAGTACATCCCGCTTCATCCACAAGCCCTTGGCGACTTCGGTAACGCCACCGGCAAATGCCGGGTGTCGCAGGCCATCGATGATGGTGCGCTCCATGTCGCTGATCATCACGAAGCGCTCCTTGTCGATCCAGTGCTTCATGACTCCGAATTCTTGCTCCGCCGTAATGTGGACAAACCGAAAGTCATAGCCACCCACCGTCTGCGGACGCACGCGCCGCGTGCATGACACATACACGGTGAAGTTCGGCTGCGTCACCATGCGATGCAGTTCAAGAGCGGTGCCGTGCGACAGGAAGTAGGGCGCCGTACCGGCGAGTTCACGCGCGATCAAGTACGGACTGTCGATGTGCTCAGTGGCCCGACCGAGTTCGAAGGGCACGAGGTTGTACAGGCCAGGCTTCAGTCGCGTCACCAAGCCTCGCTGCTGGGCCTTGTGCACGAGATTCCGGGCTGATGCCGACGACAGGCCGGTGATCAATTCCACATCCGCCAAGGTGAATGTGGACCGGCGTAGTTCATTCAGCTCAGTGAAGAGCTGCGCTGCCCGTGGGCCTAGCGTCTTGGTTTGCAAGTGATATTTTGCGCTCAATTTGCGCCCCCAAAGGAAACGTATTGCGCAGTAAATATAACACCAGCGATATCCGGCGGCAAGCTTGTCTCCCTCTGGGAGACGAATTGAGGAGCAATATGTAGCGGACAAAAATTCGAAGGCGAAAGTCGCCATAGGCCGCACCCAAAAAAAGGGAGTGTTCGATGACTGTCAGTGCCCACAATCCAGACCAATACATGACCAGTCTGCGGCTGATCATTGCCCAAGGACGCAAGCGGATTGGCCTGCTAGCTGGCCTTTCGTCATATCGCTTGCAACCGTCATCCCGACCACGACACCCTGGCCACCTTCCGCAAGCGCTTTGGCAAGGAGTTCAGCGACGCGCGCCGCGAAGAAAGCCAAGACCGGCAAGAAACCCGGAGGGCGGGAACCCAAGGCGCCCGATGCCACCCCACGCGCCGCGGATCAGGTCAATCTGACCGATGAGGAATCGCGCATCATGAAGGTGACTGGCGGTGGCTTCGAGCAGAGCTACAACACCCAGGCGGCGGTCGATACCGAAACGATGCTGGTGCTCGCCGCCCACATGACGCAAGCGGGCAACGACAAGGCGCAGGTCGAACCCATGGTGGCCCAGCTGCAGGCGCTCCCCGAAGGCCTGAATTCTCCCCAACAGCTGCTGGCCGATACAGGTTTCTTCAGTGGCAGGCATGTCGAAATATGCAAAGCCGCCCAGATCACCCCGCTGATTGCGGTCGGTCGCGACGAGCACCACCCGGATTGGCGGGAGCGCTTCGAAGAACCGGCACCGCTCACCGAGCCGGCCTGTCACGTCGAACAGATGCGGCACGCGCTCAAGACCAAGCCAGGTCGCGCGACCTACGCGCTTAAAAAGCAGACGGTCGAACCGGTGGTGTTGTCCATGACCCTCGAACAACTCAAGGCCCAGCGCGAAGCGCTGCAGGCTGCGCGCTTCAACGGTGCGTGACCTATGCTGGCCCCGTTTTCAAGACAGCGGTTCAATTCGTGCGCTGTCATGAGGAAGGCGATGCCGGGTAAAGAGAGGAAGCGAAAGGTTCACCGTCCTGAGTTCAAGGCCAGGGTGGGTTTGGTGGCCTGGCGTGGGTTGAAGACGATCCATGAGATTAGCCAGGAAGTCTTCAACCGCGACCCGGCAGGGGAACCTCGGGACCGACCTGCCCCCCTGAAGGCTATTTTGGACTCGGGCAAGTTGCGTCTCGAACTTCACCCGCACGATCACACCGGATGGCAAGCGATTCAGGTTAAACTTTTACGGCCAAAACCCTGCAACCCGGCGGAAAAATACATCAAGTTGTTGTAAAAAATGGATTTTTTAAACAAAAAAAGTTAAACAAATAAACAAGGTCAGCAGGATGCGGCCATTCTTCAACCTACAGGAATTTTCCCATGTCCCACAGCAATCGCATCCACAACGCCCACCTGCGCAGCAAGATCATGTCGGCGGAAGAAGCCGCCACGCTGATCCCCTCCGGCGTCAATGTCGGCATGAGCGGCTTCACCGGCGCCGGCTATCCCAAGGTAGTACCTGCCGCCCTGGCCAAGCGCATCATGGATGCCAACCTGCACGGCAAGAAGTTCAAGATCGGGGTGTGGACCGGCGCCTCCACCGCCCCGGAACTGGACGGGGCCCTGGCCATGGTCGATGGCGTCGAGATGCGCCTGCCCTATCAGTCCGACCCCACCTGCCGCAAACGCATCAATGCCGGCGAGATGGAATACATCGACATCCACCTCTCTCATGTGGCCCAGTTCGTCTGGTTCGGTTTCCTCGGCAAACTCGACATGGCCGTGGTGGAAGTGGCCGGCATCACCGAGGATGGACGCCTGATCCCTTCCTCCTCGGTCGGCAACAACAAGACCTGGCTGGACCAGGCCGAAAAAGTGATCCTGGAAGTCAATACCTGGCAGAACCCGGCCCTGGAAGGCATGCACGACATCTACTATGGCACCCAGCTCCCTCCCTTTCGCCAGCCCATCCCCCTGATCAAGACCTGCGACCGGATCGGTGAGCCCTACCTGAAGGTGGACCCGGACAAGGTCATTGCCGTGGTGGAAACCCACCAGGCCGACCGCAACTCGGCCTTTGCCGCACCTGACGAAGGTTCCCGCAAGATCGCGGGCCACATCCTGGAATTCCTTGAGCACGAAGTGAAGGTGGGCCGCCTGCCCCGGGAACTGCTGCCCCTGCAATCCGGCGTCGGCAACATTGCCAACGCCGTGCTGGCCGATCTCAACCAGGGCGCCTTCGAGAACCTGACGGCCTACACCGAAGTGCTGCAGGACGGCATGCTCGACATGATCAAATCCGGCAAACTCACCTGCGCCTCGGCCACTGCCTTCTCCCTCTCCCCCGGCGCCCTCACCGAACTGAACGCGGACCTGGAGCGCTACAAGGACAGCATCATCCTGCGCCCCCAGGAAATCTCGAACCACCCGGAAATCATCCGCCGCCTGGGCGTGATTGCCATGAACGGCATCATCGAAGCCGACATCTACGGCAACATCAACTCCACCCATGTGATGGGCACCCGGATCATGAACGGCATCGGCGGTTCCGGCGACTTTGCCCGCAACGCCTACCTCTGCATCTTCATGACCCCTTCCCAGGCCAAGGGCGGCGCCATTTCCAGCATCGTGCCCATGGCCTCCCATGTAGACCACACCGAGCACGACGTGCAGGTACTGGTCACCGAACAGGGCCTCGCCGACCTGCGCGGCCTGTCACCCAAGCAACGCGCCAAGGTGATCATCGAGAACTGCGCCCACCCCCACTTCAAGCCGGCCCTGATGGATTACTACAAGCGCGCCCTCGACCACTCCCCCGGCAAGCAGACGCCGCACCTGCTCGAAGAAGCCCTGTCCTGGCACCTGCGCTACCTCAGGGAGGGCCAGATGTAAGCCATCAGGAAAAACGCGGATCAATCTGTCACCCCCGCGCAAGCCGGAATGACAGACGGGGCGGCACTGTCGACAAGGTTTGACCGGAGGCCGCGAAACCATTATGATTCGCGCCTCCTGTGGAGACGTGGCCGAGAGGTCGAAGGCACTCCCCTGCTAAGGGAGCATGCGCGCTAAAACGTGCATCGAGGGTTCGAATCCCTCCGTCTCCGCCACAGGAACACCCTCGAAAGCCCCGCCAGACGGGGCTTTTGCTTTTTTAGCCGTTGGTCAACTGCGGTCGGTAGATCAGGTCGCCACCCCGAACAGCGCACCGACTCCCGCGGTCAAGGCCATTGCCAGGGCACCCCAGAAAGTGACTCGCCAGGCAGCGACGAGCACCGGCGCGCCGCCGGCTTTGGCTGCCAATGAGCCCAGTAACGCGAGGAACAAGAGCGAGCTGACCGGCACGGTCCACATGAGCGAGGCCGCCGGCAACAGCAGGACGACGAGGAGGGGAAGGCTGGCGCCGACCGAGAATGTACCGGCAGACGCAAACGCAGCCTGAACCGGGCGGGCCGTCGATATTTCTGAAATACCGAGTTCATCGCGGGCATGCGCCCCTAGCGCGTCGTGCTCCATGAGCTGAATCGCTACCGCGCTGGCGAGTTCTGGATCCAGCCCACGCCTGACATATATCTCAGCCAATTCCGCTTGCTCCTGTTCGGGCGCACTGGCCAGCTCTGCACGCTCCCGGGCAAGATCCGCCTGCTCCGTGTCAGATTGGGAACTGACTGATACATACTCGCCCGCTGCCATCGACATCGCGCCTGCAACAAGACCGGCAACCCCCGACACCAAGACCGCCTGGGGGTCTGTCCCTGCTGCTGCCACCCCCAGAACCAGACTGGCGGTCGATACGATTCCGTCGTTTGCACCCAGAACCGCAGCACGGAGCCAGCCAATCCGATCTGTCTTGTGCCATTCACCATGTCTCATGCGAAGCTCCAATTGAAATAAAAAACGAAGTCCAAGTTCAGACGCGACAAGAAGCGGGAGCAAGGCACGCCGTCGCCTGCAACCTGCCGCTCATCCTTGCGACGGGCCGACATGCTGACCCCTGGCCTTGGGGCATGTCAACCAAGCGGACTCCCCCCTTTCGCGGCGGCGCTCCCGCGTCAATTCCCTGGCCCGTCCCGGTCTTCAGAGTTGATAGACATCCACTCCGCCTTGCAGCGCGCGCTCCACGGCGCGCTTATCGAGATGAGGCGCAAACAGGGTGATGAAGTCATACTCGTAGCGCCGCAGGAAAATGCCCCGGGGCAGGGCCAGACGGGTGGTATTGGATTCGAACAAATGGTCTGCCGCCCGGGCTTCCAGGCCGGTATCCCGCTCCCGGTCAAAGGCCAGGGCCGCAATGATCCCCAAACCCAGCCCCAGGGTGACATAGGTCTTGATCACATCGGCATCCAGGGCGGTGAGCACCACCCGGGGTTCCAATCCCTGGCGTTCAAAAGCGCGATTGATGCCGGAGCGGCCCGTAAAAGCCGAGTCATAAGTAATCAAAGGCCAGCGTGCCAGTTCGGCGAGCGAAATCAAGGATTGTTGCAAAATGGGATGCCCGGCCGGCGCGATGACGCAGTGATTCCATTGCCGCACCGGCAATGTCACCAGCCCCGGATGGCCGTCCAGGGACTCGGTGGCAATGCCGATATCCACATCGCCTTTCTCGACCCAATCGGCGATCTGGGCCGGCGTTCCCTGGTGCAGGATCAACTGCACATTGGGGTGCAAGGCAACAAACTCCTTGACCGCCAGCGGCAGCGCATAACGGGCCTGGGTATGCGTGGCGGCCACCGTCAAGGTGCCCGTATCGCCGCCGGAAAAATCCTTGCCCAGGCGCTGGAGATTCTCCGCTTCACGCAAGATGCGCCCGGCACTTTCAATGATGGCTTTTCCCGGCTCGGTGATGGCAGTGAAGCGCTTGCCGCTGCGCTCGAAAATCATCACCCCCAACTCATCTTCGAGCAGCTTGATCTGCTTGGACACCCCCGGCTGCGAGGTAAACAAGGCTTCCGCCGCCTCGGAAACATTCATCCCCCGGCGGGCGACTTCGACGATGTAACGGAGTTGTTGCAGTTTCATGGCAGAAAGCGCCTCTTTAATAGCATCGGGTTATAACAATGTAACCCGATATTCTTTTTAGTTCAAACGCCCCCCTGCTACCATCCGCCCCTGTTCATGATCGGCAACCGGAACGCAGAAAACCCCTTCCCGTCCGGCCCGATCGCCAGCTGAGGTTTGCTGCATGTACCGTTACGACAATCATGATTTCGCCCTGGTGCGGGAACGGGTCGCCCAGTTCCGCGACCAAGTGGCCCGCTGGCAAAGCGGCGAACTCACCGACGAGGAATTCCGCCCCCTGCGCCTGCAGAACGGCCTCTACGTGCAGCGCCATGCCCCCATGCTGCGCATCGCCGTGCCCTACGCCATGCTCTCCAGCGCCCAACTGCGCGCGCTGGCGCACGTCGCCCGCACCTGGGACAAGGGCTACGGTCACTTCACCACCCGCCACAACATCCAGTTCAACTGGCCCCGGATCGAGGACTGCCCGGACATCCTCGAATACCTGGCCAACGTGGAAATGCATGCCATCCAGACCTCGGGCAACTGCATCCGCAACGTGACCACCGACCAGTTTGCCGGCGTGGCTCCCGACGAAATCATCGACCCCCGCCCCCTGGCGGAGATCCTGCGCCAGTGGAGCACCTTCCATCCGGAATTCGCCTTCCTGCCGCGCAAGTTCAAGATCGCCATTTCCGGCACCCGGGAAGACCGGGCCCTGACCTGGTTCCACGACGTGGGCCTGCACCTGAACCTGGATGCCACCGGCGAGCCCGGTTTCCGGGTCATCGTCGGCGGCGGCCTCGGCCGCACCCCGATCCGCGGCGAAGTGGTGCGGGAAAACCTGCCCTGGCAGCACATCCTCACCTACCTGGAAGCCATCCTGCGGGTCTACAACCTGCATGGCCGGCGCGACAATGCCTACAAGGCCCGCATCAAGATCCTCGTCCAGGCCCTGGGCGTGGAGGAGTTCGCCCGCCAGGTGGAGGCCGAATGGGCGCACCTGAAGGACGGGCCCGCCACCCTGACCCGGGAAGAATACGACCGGGTCAAGGCCCACTTCGGTGCACCGGCCTACCGGAGCCTGCCCCCGGAGGACGCGGGGTTCGCCGCCCGCAAAGCGGACGACCCCGCCTTTGCACGCTGGGTGGCCCGCTGCGTCCACGGCCACAAGGTGGCGGGCTACGCCGCCGTGACCCTGTCCCTGAAGGCCCCCGGCCAGGCTCCCGGCGACATCACGGCGACACAGATGGAAGCCGCCGCCCGTCTCGCCGACGAATTCAGCTTCGGGGAAGCCCGCTCCTCCCATGAACAGAACCTGATCCTGGCCGACGTGGAACAGGGCCGTCTCCACGCGCTCTGGCTCGCCGCCAGGGAACTGGGCCTGGCCACGCCCAGCGTCGGCCTGCTCACCGACATGATCTGCTGCCCCGGCGGCGACTTCTGCGACCTGGCCAACGCCAAGTCGATTCCCATCGCCAACGCCATCCAGGAACGCTTTCAGGATCTGGACTACCTGTTCGACCTGGGCGACCTGGACCTGAACATCTCGGGGTGCATGAATGCCTGCGGCCACCACCACGTGGGCCATATCGGCATCCTGGGCGTGGACAAGAACGACGCGGAGTTCTACCAGATCACCCTGGGCGGCCGCCAGGGCAGCCAGGCCCGCACCGGCAAGGTGATCGGCCCCTCCTTCGCCGCCGCCGCCGTGCCGGACGCCGTGGAAAAGATCATCGGCGTCTATCTCGCCCACCGGCATCCGGACGAAACCTTCCTGGACACCTTCGACCGGATCGGCGTCGAACCCTTCAAGAACAAGGTCTACGAAGACCGGGCCCACGGCCGGGCAAAAACCGCCACGACGGAGCAGCCAGCATGAGCACACTCATCAAGAACCAGGCCATCATCCCCGATACCTGGCAACACCTGGAAACCGGCGCCGACCCGGCCAGCCAGCCCCTGCCGGAGGCGGACATCCTCTTTCCCGTGGCACTCTGGCAGGCCCGCAGGAACGAGATCATTTCCCGCTACAAGCGCATCGGCCTGTGGCTGGAACCCGATGCCGACCTGGAATCCCTGGCGGATGACCTCCACTATTTCCAGGTCATCGCCATCCACTTCCCGAAATTCGCCGACGGCCGGGGCTATTCCCTCGCCCGACTGCTGCGCGAGCGCCACCATTTCGAGGGCGAGTTGCGTGCCGTGGGCGACGTGCTCCATGACCAGCTTTTCTTCATGAAGCGCGTCGGCTTCGACGCCTGGGCGCTCAAGGAAGGCAAGAACGCCGAAAAGGCCCTGCACGCCTTCGCCACCTTCCAGAACCCCTACCAGGGCGCCACTGACGAACCCAACCCCCTGTTCCGCCGGAGAAATCCATGAGCACATCATCCCGCATCCCCGGCACCGGCCAGGGCAACCCCGCCACCCGGCCGGACCTGACCCCCGAACTGCTCCAGTCCGTCGCCCTCAAGACCCGCGACGTCGTCACCCTGCTGGAGGAAATCGCCGGCAACTTCTCGCCGGCCGCCTTTGCCAACAGCCTGGGCGCCGAAGACATGGTGCTGACCGACCTGATCCTGAAGCACAAGCTTCCCATCGAAATCTTCAGCCTGGACACCGGCCGCCTGCCGCCTGAAACCTACGATCTGCTGGCCGCCACCGAAAAACACTACGATTACCGACTGACGGTTTACTACCCGCGCCACGAGCAGGTGGAAAACTACGTCCGCACCCACGGCATCAATGCCTTCTACGCATCCGTGGAACTGCGCAAGGCCTGCTGCCACGCGCGCAAGGTGGAACCGCTGCAACGGGCGCTGGCCGGCAAAAAAGCCTGGATCACCGGCATGCGCGCCCAGCAGTCAGCCACCCGGGAAGCACTGCCCGTCCGCAGCTTCGACGCCGCCAACGGCCTGGAAAAATTCAACCCCCTGGCGGACTGGAGCGAAAAGGAAGTCTGGGCCTATATCCGCAGCCAGAACATTCCCTACAACGCCCTGCACGACCAGTTCTACCCCAGCATCGGCTGCGCTCCCTGCACTCGCCCCATCAGTCTGGGCGAAGACATCCGTGCCGGCCGCTGGTGGTGGGAAGATCCCGCCTCCAAGGAATGCGGCCTGCACGTGAGCAAGGGCTGACATCACAGACAGGCACAGGCAGCACCGGCGGCGGGACTTGCGCCCGCCGTCGCTCGACAAGCCGATCCGGCGCACAGCATCCCACCTCAAAAAAAAAACGGCACCTTGCGGTGCCGTTTTTTCAAGCAAGCGCAGGATCAGGCAGCGGACAGCGCCTTGATCTGGGCAGACAGGCGGCTCTTGTGACGGGCAGCCTTGTTCTTGTGAATGATCTTCTTGTCGGCAATGCGATCCACCACTGCCATGGAAGACTGGAAGACACCCTGGGCGGCAGCCTTGTCACCGGCTGCAATTGCCTGACGCACACGCTTGATCGCGGTACGCAGCGTGGAACGCAGGCTGGCATTGTGGGCGCGCTGCTTGGTAGCTTGACGGGCGCGCTTGCGGGCTTGTGCGCTGTTGGCCATGAAAAATCCTAAGCTCGTAAAAACAAAGGCCAGATTCTAAACAACGCCACAAAAAACTGCAAGAGCCATCAGCAAGATAGCGTATGCGCCAAAAGTGCTAAGCAGCACGGCGTCGCCCCCCCGGCCCAGTCAAAACTATGTGACCCAGCCCGGCTGCGAGCCCGAGCGAGCGAATGCAAGGCTGCCTATACGCCAAACCCATGCCCGAGTCGGATTTCGTCGCGCTGCGCCCCGGTGGCAATACCCCATCTCCCGGTCCCCCCGGCCTTTCGGCAAGTCCAGCGTCCTCTGCCGCTTCGCCCACGCCAAGCGACCGGCAACAACACTCCCCAACCACTCATGACAAGATGAGAACCGTCCGTCAGACGGCCTGCCCATCAGTTCCTTGAGTCATTAGCATGGTCTACATCCGCGTACACCATACGCTCAACCAAGATGCGGTACATCGCATTGCATTGCTGAACAATTTGCTTGAGGTCGACAATGTATAGATATCGTCACGGCTTTACCCTGATCGAAGTCATGGTAGTGGTCGCAATCGTAGCCATACTCGCCTCCGTGGTTCTTCCGAGCTATCAGGACTACGTTATCAGGGGAAAGATATCGGAAGCCACTTCCCAGCTTCCCTCCATCGCCAATAAAGCTGAGCAATATTTTGCCGATCGTCGGACCTATTCCGGTTTTTCCTGCACACCAGTGTCCGATACAAAATATTTCGATTACAACTGCAGCCCCGCTCCATCAGCGGATGGATACACCGTGACGGCAACTGGAAAAAAAGAGATGTCCGGTTATGAATACACGCTTGACTCACTTGGAAGAAAAACCTCTAAAACCCCTTACGGCAATTCTTCTGACTGCTGGATATTGAAAAAGGGTGGAAAATGCGGATGAAAGGATTCACCTTGGTAGAAATGATGGTGGTAGTGGCCATTCTCGCCATTGTCGCCACGGTCGCCCTGCCCGAGTTTTCTGCCTGGATTGCCAACCAACGTTTGAATGCCAAGGCCGAATCATTGGCAGCCGGCCTAAATGTCGCCAGAACGGAGGCTCTCAAACGCAGTGCTTCCGTTTCTGTCGCTTTCACCAGCTCCAACGGAATGTTGGATGGAGGCTGGAATGTTTGCCCTGCCGACAAAGCAGCTGCCGATGGCACTTGTGCAGCAGGGGACCTTATTGACTCGCGCAAAGGGGAAAACACAACCGATCCGGTCGATATCAGTCCGGCCGGAGCTTTCATGGTCACATTCACCAGCCTGGGTACAGCAGCCGCCAAAGACGTGGCAGGTGACGATCGTATCAGCGCGCTCGATATCAAAAGCGAAAAAACATCGGAAATCCGCCGAGTCGAAATCAGCACAGGCGGACGTATCAATGTATGCAAACCCAATGCCACGGGGTACGGAGCATGTTAAAGGAAAAAGGCAGCGTACTACTGGAAGCCCTCGTCGCCATCCTGGTATTTTCCCTCGGAGTTCTAGGGGTTGCTGGCTTACAGGCCCACAGCATCAAGGATTCTTCCGATGCAAAATACCGGGCTGATGCCGCTTTTCTTGCCAATCAACTCGCCTCGCAAATGATGGTAGATCAGACAAACATCGCCAGTTATGCCGGTGAGGATGGCGACGGACCGACAACCAAACAAAAGTGGTTTGCCAACGTAAGAGAGTTACTACCCAATGCCGGTGCGACCGTCGCGGTCGAAAATCAGCCTTGCACTGCGGTAGTGAGCATCACCGTGGGATGGTGCTCACCCGAAGAGAAGGAAAAAAATGGTGGCTGCAAGGTCAACGATGATGGTGTGATTTACCTACACCAGCACAGCATCACCAACCGGATAATGACGAGCACGATCTGTGAATAAATCCGGGAGAAAGAAAATGAATCAGATCAGGCAAAGAGGGTTTTCACTGGTAGAGCTGATGGTTGGAATCGTCATCGCTTTACTCGCTTTACTGGTCATCACGGGTTTTTTGGTGGTTTATAGCCAGCAGCAAAAAACCACGGTTTCCGCTAATGAAGCGCAAAATACCGGGATGGTGGCTGCGTACCTGATAGAAAGGGAATTGCGCATGGCCGGATATGGTCTCACTACGCCAGCTGCTCTGGGCTGTACGGTACATTTCAAAAATGGAAAAGTAGTGGCGGAACCCGTCCGGATCACCAGGGACAATGTAACAGGCTCGGACCAAATATCCGTATTCTATGCCACCGACTCGCGCGCACCGCTCGCGGCGCGTGTAACGGAAACAACGACCAACACCTTCAGCCTCAATAAAGAACACGGAATATTCCTCAATCCAGGCGACGTTGTTCTTTTCACCCCAGACATCGGTAATGACACCTCGCCGGCCGCAGGAAACTGCGATGGCATCAGTGGTCGTGACTGTGTATTGGGGCAATCAACACGGACTTCAGAGGTAGGCTCCAGCTTTCAAACACAACTCGGCTCATCTTACGAAAAGAACGGAAAAACTTACGAGTCGCCCTACAACAGTGGTAATGGCAAGTTAAACATATGCACATCCCCTGCATCCAATATCCCTATAACAGGGGGGGATGTAATTCCTTTTGGTGACCCGGCCCATTACATTTTCGCCGTCACCCCACAGCAACAACTCACCCGACAATCGACAGTACCGACCGACACCGGACAAGAGGTCATCGCCGAAGGTGTAGTCGCTTTGCGTGCCCAATATATTCTCGACACCGACGGAGACGGACAATCTGATCAGTTTGTGGATCCTTGGGATACCCAACCATCGAACTGGAACTGGACGCACGTTGTCGGCATACGGTTTGCACTCGTTTCCAGAAACGACAGGCGCGACCCGGAAAAAACCATGGCCAATGGGAGCTTGGAATTATGGCCAGGAACCACTCTCGCCAACGGTACGGAAATACCTACCCAGAACCTGGCGCTCACGGAAGAACAACAGCACTATCGATACCGGGTTTATCAAACCATCGTGCCGCTCAGAAATTACATCTGGAATCCCGCAAAGAGTTGAAGAGGTGGCGTAATGAATCGACAACGAGGTTTTTCACTTTTTATTGCCATGGTCATGTTAGTAGCCATTGCCATCCTGGCTGTTGCGCTAGTCAATTCGATGCGTTCGACCACCCTGGCAGCCACCAACATTTCCTTCAAACAGATGACCTTAGCCTCCTCGGACGCTGCCGTCCAGACAGGAATGGCTTGGTTGTTATCCGAGAATCCGAAAAGTCTGTGGAATGATGACCCTGCAGCAGGATATTACGCCTCTCACTTTGAAATTGACTTCGATGGCAAATCGGGCGATCAAAACCCCAACAATGACCCGGATTGGGTGGAAGGCGGCAGAATATCCAGTCTCGCACTCGAAAAAGACAGAGTGGGCAACCAGGTTCGTTACATCATTCAGCGTATGTGCAACACCGAAGGCGAACCCCCGGATGGCAACAACGGTAGCACGCTTTCTTGCTTGATGTGTGTATCCAGCCGTTGCGCCGCGGCTCAATCACAGGATGTGCAAAAGCATGGAAGCATCGAATATGGGCGGACATATGAAAATATGGGAGGTTACTGCCCAAAGATATGCCAGGATATTTTCAACCAGACCGATCTTGGCGCAGCGAAAGAAAGAAATTCCGCAGACTTCATGATTTACAAAATCACTGCAAGAACACTGGGGCCAAAGGATACGGCAACCTATACCGAGTCGTTGGTGGCCGTTTCGACGTCTGATGAATGAGGTGGAAAAATGAAAACACGAATCACATTTGCGCTTCTGCTTTGTTCGTTGAATGCGCTTGCAGCAGACAAGCTCGATCTGGCTACCGAACCTTTGGGAAAGGAGGGCGCCGCCCCTGTCCCGCCCAATATGGTGATCATCCTCGATGACTCTGGAAGTATGGACCAAAACTACACGCCAGACTGGGTAAAAGACAGCGGGCTTTGCCGGTCGCGGTGGGAGAGTTTTTATGAAAACACGTACAGCTCTCGCACCAACTGCAACGAGGGGGAAGTTCCTTATCACAGCGGGGATTTCAACAAGCAGTTCTACAACCCAAGGATTCGTTACCGTCCACCCATGAAACCGGACGGCACCGAGTATCCGAATGCAAATGTTTCGGCAACCCCCGGAAATTTTTATCAGCCGTATACCCAAGACGGTTCCAACTGGACCACCAACCTCGCGAACAACCGGACCGAAGACGCATTCTGGTGCAAATCCCTGCCTAATGATACTCAGCGCTACAACTCGACCTGGCTCGCCAGCAATTGCAAGAAAATCCCTGCAGGGCAAGGTTATATCTACCCGGATGCGACTTATAAATACAAGGTTATCGATGATCGAACCGAGTTTTATGGACCTCCATTTTACTATGTCATGGAAGGCACCCTGCCCTTCTGTACCACCACATCCTATTCCGTCTGCAGCAACACTCGTACTGAAACTTATAAATACCCCAAGTTCAGCGCAGTGAGCTTCAAGAAGGTGTACATCACCTCCTCGGTCACCAGCTATACCAAATACCCGGAACGAAGCGATTGTTCGGGCTCCACTTGTAGTTATACCGAGGAGCTTCAGAATTACGCCAACTGGTATGCCTATTACCGCTACCGGATGCTCATGATGAAAACCGCCTTGTCACGCGCCCTTTCCGAAGTCAGCGATACCAAACCCGGGGTCGGGCTCAGGGTCGGGTTGATGGTCATCAGCGGGGGGGCAACCCATCAGACCGGCACGGATTACAAATGGAATCGAGCGCGCGAAGTTCCAGTGTGGGAATTCGATGTCACCCAAAAGCAAAAAGTTTACGACAACCTTTTTGCCATGCGCACACCCTCGTGGACGCCTTTGCGCGGAGCTCTGTCACGCGCCGGAAAGTATTATTCAAACAAGATGGATAGTACCGAGGACTCCAGCAAATGGGTAGATCCCGTCAAATATTCGTGCCAGCAGAATTTTGCACTGCTTTCGACCGACGGGTATTGGAACACCGAAATCGAGAAATCCAGCAGCCCCAATTTTGGCCCCTACAAGGAAGACCGTAGTCTGGTAAACGACATCGACAATGACACCACCCGTTTCCAGCGCCCGGCGGTTCAAAGCGGCACAGCGGCTGAAGCCAACACCCTCGCAGACATTGCTGCCTACTTCTTTGGTCGGGATATTCGGACGGACATGGAAGATGAAGTGCCTACGACAAAAGCCGATACCGAGATATTTCGGATGGACTGGCTCGAAAAGCAGGGGGAACGTTTTAGGACACGGCAACGCATGACCACCTACACCCTGGGTTTGGGCGTGGATGGATCACTCGTCTACCACAAGGACTACCCCGATGGTTTGTCGCTCGACTACAACGCCATCATGGCCGGCAGCAAGGTCTGGCCGAAAACATCTGCCTCCAGTGAAAACAAAATCGACGATCTGTGGCATGCCGCGGTCAACGGGGGAGGTCGGTACCTGTCAGCCGCAACACCGGATTCGCTCTATCAGCAACTGGTAGCCGCCTTTAACGCCATCGGCAGCCAGTCAGGCGCCGCTTCGGCAGCAGCCACCAGCAATCTCAGCCTAGTAGCCGGGTCGAGCAACCTGGCTTATCTCCCCCGCTACAGTGTTGAGGGCTTCGACTGGAATGGAGACATTCTGGCCTTGAAGATGAACCCTGACACCGGTGAGACTGACACGGAAGAAAACTCGGTCTGGTCTGCACGCACGAACCTGCAAGCCCCGGCCAAAGCGGGAACGCGGGCGCTTTACACCTTCAACAAAACCGCTTCGGGAGCAGACAAGAAAAGAGTGCTGGCCTTCTCGAATCTGACAACCGATGAAAAAAACTATTTCGACCCCGCGCGCCTGAGCCAATGCGCAAGCAACCCAGGGCTCAATTGCCCGGGCGCGACAGCGGAAAATCTCTTTGATTTCCTGATGGGCAAGGACGATGTGACGACGAACAAGAGCTATCGCACAAGAAGTTACGTGCTAGGCGATATTGTGAACTCGGGCCCCGTTCATGTTGCAGCCCCCTATTTCAATTACACCGATAACAACTATCAGGACTTCAAAAGCACCAAAAAGAACAGGACACCCGTACTTTATGTCGGCGCCAATGATGGCTTCCTTCATGCCTTCAGTGGCGAAACCGGCAACGAGCTGTGGGCTTACATGCCGTCAGCGGCACTGCCAGATCTGCATCAGTTAGCCAACAAAAGCTATGCCCACCGTTACTTTGTGGACGGGAAAATCACCGTGAGTGATGCTTTTGACGGAAGCTGGCGCACCATCCTGGTTGCTGGAATGGGAGCGGGCGGAAAACATTATTTCGCCCTTGACGTTACCGACCCCGCCAATCCCAAGGCCTTGTGGGAGTTTACGGATGCCACCATGGGATACGCCCACGGCAACCCCCTGATCACGAAACTACCCAAAACCGGCCAATGGGTTGCCTTGCTCACCTCGGGCTACAACGGCGGTGATAATGGTCAAGGGGTGCTGTATGCCCTAGACCTCTTCAGTGGTACGGAAGTGTTCCGGATCAAAACCACCAACGGCACCGCCAGTGCAACCAAACCCGTGGGACTCGCCAAGATCAACAACTGGCGTGAACATGCCTATGTCAACGCCGACGACGGGGTAAGCAACAACAACACCACGGTTTCCGTCTATGGTGGCGATCTGAACGGAGACCTGTGGCGCTTCGATCTGGAGTCGAGGTCGGTGAGTCTGGTGGCCAGAGTGGGCGAGCCCATCACGGTCATGCCTGAGCTGGCAAGCATCAGAGGCCATCGTGTGGCGTTTTTCGGCACCGGACTTTGGCTGCAAGTCAAAGACAAGGCGGATCGGGTGACACGTACCATCTATGCGATCAAAGACAGCCTCGGGGGAACGATCAGCTCTGTCAAGGGCAACTCCGATTTCTTGGAAGTCACCCTGTCGCAAAACGGCACGAAGCGCGAGAGCAGCAGCGGTCAAATGAACTGGGAAGCCATGCAGGGTTGGTACGCCAGTCTGGTTGAAGAAGGGGAGCGAGTAAACGTCGATCCCTGGCTCGCGGGCACCATGCTCGCGGTAGCTTCCAACATCCCAGATGCCGGAACGGCACGCGATTGTTCTGCCGGAGGCCGGAGTTGGTTCAATGTCTTCGATGTACTGACCGGGAAACTATCGAGCAGCAACACCACTTATTTTGGCAACACCCTGATCGTGGGTATCAGCGGTTTCACTACGGCCTCAGGACAGCCCAAGGTGCTGGGCGTGGGAGCAGATGGCTCGAACAAAACGCTTTCGGTCGGAGAAACACAAGGCACACCGCAAAAACAATCCCGAAGGGTATCCTGGCGAGAACTGATCCCGCGCAATCAATAAGCACCTCCCTCGCCTGAACACCTCGCAAGCCGTTTCGGCCATCCGCATCGCACTACTGAAGCGTAATGGCCAAGTTCCAAAACGGACCTTGCGAGGTGTTTTCTTTCAAGCCAGTTCCCGCGGCAGCGGGAAGTTCACATCCTCTTCCACCCCCTGCAGCTCCAGCACCTCACCCTGACCGAGCTGCCGGAGCCGTTCCACGACACGGGCCACCAGATTTTCCGGAGCCGAGGCGCCGGCAGACACTCCCACCCTTTGCCTGCCCTGCAGCCAGTCGGCCTGGAGTTCGTCGGCGGAATCGACCAGATGGGCCTCGATGCCCATTCCCGCAGCAACCTCCTTCAGGCGCCGGGAATTGGAGCTGTTCTGGCTGCCCACCACGATGACCAGGTCACACTGCTCCGCCAGGGTCTTGACCGCGTCCTGGCGGTTCTGGGTGGCATAGCAGATGTCGTCCTTCTTGGGTCCCTGGATGAGGGGAAAACGCTGGCGCAGGGCGTTGATGACGACACTGGCGTCATCCACGGAAAGCGTGGTCTGGGTCACATAGGAGAGCTGGGCCGGGTCCCGCACCGCAAGGCGGGCCACATCGTCTGCCGTTTCCACCAGATACATGCCCCCCTGGCTCTGGCCCATGGTGCCTTCCACTTCAGGGTGGCCGCGATGACCGATCATCACGACTTCACGGGCCTGGGTGCGCATCTTGCCTACTTCCACATGGACCTTGGTCACGAGAGGACAGGTTG